>NZ_CAXQBR010000023.1 GCF_964222135.1 Euzebya sp. | reverse complement strand
CTGGCGGTCGAGGCCGCGGATGTCGATCACCCGCAGCGGGTCGATCAACGCGGGGATCAGGTTCGCCTTGGTGCGGATCAGCGCGGGGTCGGCGTCGGCGGCGGACCGGCCGACGAACTCGACCGCGATCTCGCGGGCGCGGGCGATCTCGTCGTTGATCCGCTGCTCGACGTGGCGGCCGAGCTCGGCGGACATCGCATCGAGCTCGAAGTCGAGCCGCCCGCTGAGCGGTTCCATGTTCCCGCCGGTCACCGCGACGCCGTAGTCCGCCCAGATCACCCCGCACAGCACGTGCAGCGCGGTGTGGGTGCGCATCAGCTGGTGGCGGCGGTCCCAGTCGAGGGTGCCCTCGAGCTCCGTGCCCGGGTCCGGGAGGGGGTCGTCCGCGTCGAGCTGGTGCCAGACCACCCCGCCGTCACGGCCGACCTTCGCGACTGACGCCCGGCCACCGTCCCAGACCAGCTCGCCCCGGTCGGCCGGCTGGCCCCCGCCGCCGGGGTAGAACGCCGTGCGGTCCAGCGCGACGCGGTGGGCGTCCGCGTCGACCTCGACCACCCGCCCCTCGAAGGCCCGCAGGTAGGCGTCGGTCGCGTACAGCTCCTCGGTGGGGTCTGCCATGCCCGGGGACTCTAGTCCCGGTGCCCGTCGCCGTGGAGGGGTCGGGGGAGGGCGGTCCGGGCGATGGATTCGACACCGTCGCCGGGGTCCCGTGGATGGATTCGACACCATCGTGGGGGCAGGCCGGTCAGCGATGGCGCGCCACCGCGGGGCGGGAGCTGGCCCGCGACGATCATCAACCTGACCCGAGGGGGTGAGGGGGCGGGCCTGGATGTCGAATCCATCCCCGCCGGCGGCGTGGAGGTGTCGAATCCATCCCGTCAGCCCGCGGCCAGCTCCACCGCGATGTCGGGGACGAACTGGCCGGCTGTCGTGCCCCGACCGATCCCGCAGTCGCCGTCGGACTCGCCGGGCGGCTTGATCCACAGCCAGAGCTCGTCGGGGTGCTCCGGGGCGACCTGCGGGCCGGCGCCGATCGCCCGCCCCGCCGCGTTGCACCACTCGCCGTCCGAGCCGTTCCCGTTCCTGCCCGTGTCGATCGCGTGGGCGCGCGACGTGCCGAGGGCCTCGACCAGGTGGGCGTCCACCCCCGCGGCGTAGGCGCGCTCGTCGGCGGTCGTCTGGTGGTTGGACACGTTGGTCGTGAACCCGTGGGCGTCGGCGACGCCGGCTGCGAGGAGGCGATCGGCCATCACCGACGGCGGGTGCCAGTCGGAGTGCCCCGCGTCGAGGTAGGCCCACGCCACCGGTGCGGCGGACAGCGCTGACACCGCGTGGCGGAGCAGCGCCAGCCGATCCTCGCGGAGGTCCTCGGGGACGCAGTCGAGCTGGGCGAGGGCGTCCGGCTCGACGACCACGAGCACGGGTGAGTCGCCGATCGCCGCGACCAGGCCGTCGACCCACTTGCGGTACGCGTCGCTCCCGCCCGCCCCGCCCGCGCTGTAGCGACCGCAGTCGCGTCCCGGGATGTGGTACATGACGGCGACCGGGAGCCGTCCCTCCCCCTCACCCGCCGCGATCAGGTCGCCGAGGCGCGCGGCGTCGTCCGCCGCCCCGTTCAGCCACATGGCCGTCGGGACGTCCGCGATCGCCTGCGCGATGACGGGTCGTCGGGGGTCGTCCGGGTTGCCCGCCACCCAGGCCCGGGCCTGGGTCGGCGCGGGCTGCACGCCCCCGGCGGCCACGAGGAGGGCCGGACCGGGTGGGGGCGCGACCTCGCCGCCCCGCACGTAGTGGCCCGGCCAGGGCAGCGCGACCGCGGGTGACGCCAGCGCCATGACGGCGACGACCGCGACCAGGAGCCGGGCCGCCAGCCGGGGCACGGTCCTCCTCAGCCGCCGAACGGCTGGCCGAGGGGGGCGCCCGCCATGTCGGTGATCTCACCCCAGCGCTCACCGAGCGCCTCGGGGCTGGGCACGGCGTCGAAGGTCACACCCTCGGCCTGGCTGAACGCGACGCGGGCGTACAGCCCCCCGCCGGCGAGCACCGTCCACCCGGTGTCGGACAGCTCGTCGCCGCAGAGGTGCACCACGAGCGGGGAGACGTAGGCCGGGTCGTACTTCTCGAGCGTGGCCTCGTCGAACAGGTCCTCGGTCATGCGCGTCGCCGCGATGGGCGCGACGGCGTTGACCTTGATGTCGTACTTGGCCCCCTCCATGGCGAGGGTGTTCATCAGCCCGACCATGCCGAGCTTCGCCGCCCCGTAGTTGGCCTGGCCGAAGTTGCCGTACAGACCTGACGTGGAGGTGGTCATCACGACGCGGCCGCGCCCCTGCTCGCGGAAGTGGGGCCAGGCGGCGCGGGTCACGTTGTAGGTGCCGTACAGGTGGACCTTGAGCACCGCGTCCCAGTTGTCCGCGGTCATCTTGTGGAAGGTGCCGTCGCGCAGGATCCCGGCGTTGTTGACGACCGCGTCGACCGAGCCGAACGCGTCGAGTGCGGTCTGGACGACTGCGGCGCCCCCCTCCTCCGTGGCGACGTTGTCGTAGCTGGCCGCGGCCTCGCCTCCGGCGGCGGTGATCTCGTCGACCACCTCGTCGGCCATGGCGCTGCCCGCGCCGGAGCCGTCGCGGGCGCCGCCGAGGTCGTTCACGACGACCTTCGCCCCTCGCTGGGCCAGCAGCAGGGCGTGCTGGCGACCGAGCCCCCCACCTGCTCCCGTGATGACGACGACGCGTCCCTCGACTCCGGCCATTGGTGCTCCTCCTGGGGGCGGGGTGGTGATCACCGGCAGGCTACACGCCCACCGCATCATGGTTTTACGTGGTTCTCCACAGGTCTGCACTTGAAGAGCGATGTTGTAGAGGTCTAGCGTCGCCGGCATGCGACGACTGTTGACGGTCCTGGCCGCCGAGGTGCTCGCGGTGGTGTTCACCAGCCGCGCCGCAGCGGCCGTGCGCGACGACCTCGGCGCGGACCCGCTGGTCGGTGCCGACCTGGGTGAGGTCCTGGTCGCGGTGGTGCACCTCGGGGCGTGGGCCGCGTCGTGGTGGCTGCTGGTCGGCACCCTCCACGACGTCGTGGTCACCGCGCGCGGACGCGGTCCGCGGGGTCGGCGGTTGGCGCCGGCGTGGGTCCAGCGCGTCGTGGTCCGCGCGGTCGGGACCTCCTTGGTGCTCGCCCTCGCGAGCGGTCCCGCTGCCGCGGTCGCCGCCCCCAGCCAGCCCGCTGCCGCCCAGGACGCCGATCCGCACGAGGATCCCGCCCCGGGGCCGGCGGTCGTCCTGCCGCCCGTGCAGCCGGTCCCGCTCCCCGGGACCACGCCCGTCCCGGTCGCGCCGGTGACCCCCGCGGAGGCGCAGACCGCCACCGACGAGGGGCCCGCACCCGAGGACCCGGCACCTGACTCCTCGGGACCGACCTCGCACGTCGTCGCCGCGGGCGAGAACCTGTGGGTCATCGCCCGCGCCGTCGTGGCCGGCGCGTCCGCCGAGCCGCCGTCGGACCGTGACGTCCACGCGTACTGGGTGCGGCTGATCGCCGCCAACGACGTCGCCTCCGGTGACCCCGACCTGATCCACCCCGGCGAGGTGCTGCACCTGCCATCGACCGGTGGGGAGGGGTGAGGGTGGGACCGTCACCGCGCGTCCGCCTCGCCGCCGGGGTCCTCTGGACCGTCGTCGCCCTCGGTCCCGTGCTGGGAGCGGTGGCGCTGATCAGCTCCGCGACCGCCCCCGGGTCGGCGGTGGCCGACGACGGCGTGCCGGTCGGCGTCGAGGGCGTCGCCGAGCTGGCGGTGGCCGTCCACCTGCGCGCCCCCGCCGGTGAGCCCGCATGGCGGCCTGCCGTGGCGGCGCCGACCCCCGCCGAGGTGCTCGAGGGCCTCACGACCGCCCAGCAGATCGCGGCCGCCCGCGCTGCCGCGGCGCCGCTGGGGCAGATCAGCGCCGTCGCGGCGCGACCGGCCGGCCGGGGGCGGTGGGGCGTGGTCGTCGGCGTCGCACGCGACCGGGGGGTCGAGCGCTGGCAGGTGACCGTCGCCGAGGTCGATGGTGACCTGGTGGTCGAGACCCTCCCCGCCCTCGTCGGGCCAGGTCCGGGGTCCCGGCTCGCGACCCCGCCGGCCGTCTCCCCGCTGCGCCCCCCCTCCGACGACGAGGTCGCGGTGACGACGGCGGGGTTCCTCGCCGCGTGGCTCGGGACCGCGGGGGACGTGGACCGCTACGTGGCCGCCGTCGCCGACGTGCCCGCCGGACCGCCGGCCGTCGCCGACGTCGAGCTGCGGCGCATCGCCAGCGGCGCGGTGGACGACCGGCACGTGGCGGTGCTCGCCGAGGTCCTCGTGGTGCGGGACGACGGCGCGGTCGCGCTCATGCACTACCCCCTGCTGCTCCGGCGCGCCGACGCACGGTGGCAGGTCGCCCAGCTCCTGCCGGCGCTCCCCCTGCGGGCCCCGGCACCTCCGACACCCCCGACAGACACGACACCCCCGACAGGAGAGCGTTGACATGACCGACTTCCTCACCCGGATGATCGCCGACGTCTCGAGCGTCATCACCGCCGCCATCGCCGCGGCCGCCGCGATCTACGTGGCCGCCGTGTGGTGGCGGACCAAGGCCCTGGTGCCCACCGTGACGGCGGTCGTCATGGCCGGCGTCGTCGTGTGGGCCACCGCCAACATCGACGTGCTCGAGCAGCGCGTCGACGTCGACGCGGACACCTGGATCCAGACCGGTGCCGCGGGCGGTGCGCCGTGATCGAGTGCCGGACCTACACCCACGCCCGACGCTTCCCGCTCGTGATCGGCAAGGTCGGCGGCTACGCGCTGCCTACCCCGCTGACCCCGGTGCAGGTCCTTGTCCTGGTGGGCCTCGCCACCGCAGAGATCCTGACCCGGCGGTGGTGGGCGGTCCTCCCCGGGCCGCTCGACCTGGTCGTCGCGATGGTCCTGCCGGTCCTGGCCGCCTGGGCCGTGCGCCACGCCCGCGTCGAGGGCCGGTCCCCCCTCCGCTACGCCATGGGCCTGCTCGCGTACGCGACGCGGCCACGCCGAGGGCTGCGGGCGGGCCGACGCGTCGGGGCCGAGCGCCCGTTGACCTTCACCCTCCGCCAGCTGTGACCGTGAGCGTGCGAGCGGTCAGGGGACAGGCCGGGGGGCGCTCCCCTCGCGCCAGCGAGGGGAGGGGGCGGTGACCCCCGCCCGACGCCTGGAGGCCAACCGCGTGTGGGCCTGGGACGGCTCGGTGTGGGCCGTCTGGCGCGTGGGACTGCCGACGTACCCCTTCGCGTCGACCGACGACAAGCTCGCCCTGCACGCCCGCGTCCGCGAGGCGTTGGTCGCCCTACCCGCCGACGCGCAGCTGATCAGCACCTGCGTGCCCGTCCCGGCAGAGGAGCTGGCCCGACGCGTGTCCGCCGGGGTGCCGGCCCGCGCCGCCGAGCGGTGGCGGCGCGCCGCGTCTGCCGACCTGGCCGCGCTGGTGGGGTACGGCTGCGTGGAGCGCCGCCTGTACGTGGCGGCCCGGATCGTGCCGCCCCGCGCGGGCACCGTGCTCGCCGCGGCGGTCGAGTCGGTGGCCCGGCGCTTCGGGGCCGGGGGACCCCGTCCTGCGCGCGCGGACGGCCGTGTCGCCGTCCAGGCCACACGAGACCTCGGCCAGCGCCTCGAGCGCGTCCTCCACGTGACCCCGGTCGCACCCCCTGAGATCGCGTGGCTGTACCGGCGCGCCGTCCTCCGCGGCATCGCCGATCCTCCGCCGCCCGCAGGGCACACCACACCCGTGGGGACCCCACCTGACGACGCGGTCCTGTGGGAGGGCGGTCGGGGTGACGACCCCGACCGGCCGCGACACCGGCGCTACCTGCGGATCGACACCGAGCGCGGCACCGGGTACCAGGCCACCGCTGTCGTCTCCGAGATGCCGTCGGCCTTCCAGCACCCGGGCGGCGGCGAGTGGTTCACGGTGGCGGACCTCGCCCCGTTCGGCGTGGACTGGGTGGCGCGCATCCACGCCGTCGGCAACGCCGAGGCGCAGCTCCGCGCCCGTCGCCAGCAGCGCCAGCTGACCGCCCAGTACGCCGAGTACGAGGGCGAGCCGGCCGGACCGCCCCGGAGCCTCGCGGCGGCGCTCGACGGGGTCGACGACGAGCAGGCCGCCCTGGCGGCCAACCCCGGGGACCCGGAGCTGCAGGTCACGATCGCCTTCAGCGTCACCGGCCGGACCCCCGCTGAGGTCGATGCGCGCGCCGCCCAGCTCGGTGACCTGCTCCAGCCGTGGGGGTACGCCGTCCACCGCCCGACCGGCGGGCAGGTCGCCCTGCACACGGCCGCGCTGCCCGGCGCCGCCGCGCCCCCGGTGTGCGACGACTACACCCAGCACCTCCTGCCCCGCGACCTGGCTGCCGGCGCCCCGGTCGCGGGCAGCGCGGTCGGCGACCCGCGCGGCATCCCGATCGGGGTCGACGCCCACAGCGGGCAGGCGCGGGCCGTCCTGATCGACCCCGCACACGGGCCGGCCACGAACCGCTCCGGGTCTCTCGGGGTCTTCGGCGCGCTGGGGAGCGGCAAGTCCTACTTCGTCAAGCGGCTGGCGCTGGGCACCGTGGCGCGAGGCGGCCGGGTGGTCACGCTGGACCGCACCGCGAGCGGCGAGTACGTCCGCCTCGCCGGTGCGATGGCCGCCGACGCCGGGGCCGACACCTGCGTGGTCGATCTGGACGAGCCGGGCGACGTCGGCCTGGACCCGCTCCGGGTGTTCGCCGGGGAGGACGGCATCCGCGTCGCGCTCGGCTTCCTGACGCTCCTGACCCGCACGACCCCCTCGGATGTCGACGGGGCGGTGCTGGCGGCCGCCGTCCGCCGCGTGGCGGCTGGCGGCGGGCGGCTCGTCGACGTCCTCGCGGCGCTCGAGTCGACGGCTGATCCCGAGGCCGTCGGGTTGCGGCGCAAGCTGGCGGTCCACGCCGACCAGCCGCTCGCCCAGCTCGTCTTCGGCGACCGGCCACCCCTGCGCCTCGACGCGGACTACATCTGCTTCCACGCCGCTGGCCTGTCCCTCCCGGACCGCGACGCGGTCGTCCACGAGCACCTGGCGCGCCAAGTGTTGCCCGAGCAGCTCTTCGCCCAGGCGCTGCTGTACCTGGTGGCGGCCGTGGCCCGGGCCCTGACCTTCGCGGACCCGCGGACGTTCGGGGCGACGCTGGTCGACGAGGCGTGGGCGCTCACCGCGAGCCCGCAGGGCCGCCAGCTGCTGCTCGACTCCATCCGCGACGGTCGGAAGCACAACGCCGCCGTGTGGCTGCTGAGCCAGCACCCCGACGACCTCGGCGACGACGCCCTCAGCCACCTGCTCGGCATGCGCGCGCTGTTCCGCCAGAGCCGCGGGGCCGCCCCGGCCGCGCTCCGCTTCATGGGGCTCGACGCGACCGACGACCTGGTCGGCCTGCTGAGCGCCGAGCTGCAGACGGGCCAGTGCCTGTTCCGCGACGTCGCCGACCGCATCGGCGTGGTGCAGGTGCTGCCGGCCGCGTCCAGCGACGTCCGGGCCGCGCTCGACACGACCCCCGAGGCGGCGGCGTGACGGCGACGCGGGGCGCCCGCCTGTCCGTCGCGGTCCTGCTCGTCGGCGTGCTCTCCATCGGCACGGCCTCGGCCCAGGACACGGCCTCGGTACAGGACCCGGCGGCGCCCTCGCCCACGGCGAGCGCCAGCCCCTCGCCCACACCCTCCGGGGAGATGCCCCCGGCATCCGTGACCCCCCTCGTCGCGCCACCGGACGCCGATCCCGAGTCCGCGGCCGACCCCCAGGCCAGCGATCCCCAGGCCAGCGATCATGAGGCCAGCGATCCCGAGGCCAGCACCGCGCCCGACCCCCCGACCGACCCCGGTCCCACCGACGCGGATCCGACCGGGGCGCCGCTCCCGCCTCCGATCCCGACGCAGGAACCCGATCGGCCCGTCGCCGAGATCACCGCCGAGATCGCGGACCGCGCCGAGCGTGGCGACGTCCCCGTGCGCGGCGGCGTCGATGTCCTGAGCGGCCTCGTCGGCCCGCGGGAGTCCGGCGCCCCGTGGGGGCACTACGACCTCGGCACCTCCGTCAACCTCTTCGACCACCTCGCGCCGGTGCACACCCTCAACCGCATCGGCTTCGCGATCGGCAAGTGGGCCATCGCCGGCGGTGGCTGGATCCTCGACGTGGTCCTGCGCTTCGACGTGGGCCGCTGGCTGGCCCCGAGCGTCGAGTCGCTGACCCAGCGCTACAGCGACGGGCTGTTCGCGCACGGCATCCGCCGCCTCCTCCTGCTGATCGCGGTCGCCCACGCCGGCTGGCAGATCTTCCGCCACCGCGCCCAGGCGGCCACCGCCGAGGTGCTCGTCGCCCTCCTCGTCGCGGCGGTCGGGTACGCGGCGCTGACGCGAGCCGAGGAGACGGTGTGCGCGGGGCTGTCCGCCATGGCGGACCTCACCGCCGGCGCCGTCGCCCTCGCACAGACCGACGTCGCGCTGCCCGAGGTGTCCGGCGACGGCTGCCAGGCCGGTGCGGTCGAGACACCCCACGTGTTCGACGCCGTGCTCGTCGAGCGCTTCGTCCACGAGCCCTACCTCGCGCTGCAGTGGGGGACCGTCCCGACCGGTGGCTGCCGCCAGGTCGCCGACGCGCTGGTCGCGGCGGGCAGCTGGGCGGACGACGACGCGCCCCGCGACCTGATGCGGGCCGCCGGCTGCGACGAGATGGCCGACTTCAACGAGGGCGTCCCTATCGACCGCCTGGCCGGCAGCTGGTTGTACGCGGTCGTCGCCGTGGCGTTCGTGGCCGCGATCGCCCTGACCGCCGGCACCCTCCTGGTCGCCCAGGTCGCCGGGGCGCTGCTGGTGATGGCGATGCCCTTCGCCCTGGTGGCCGGCATCTCGCCGGGGGCCGGCCGGGCGGTGCTGGCCCGGTGGTTCCACAGCCTCGCGAAGGTCGCGGTCCTGTTCATCGGCTCGGGGTTCTTCGTCGCGCTGCTCGCCACCAGCGTGTCCGCGGTGCTGGCCGGCGACGTCGCCTCCGACCCGGCCGGCGGCGACCTCCCCCGCACGGGGCTGGCCGTCCGGATGCTGGCGGCCGTCGTCGTCGCGTGGTCGCTCGTGATCCTGCGGGGACGGATCTTCGCGGCCATGCGCCGCGGCGCCCACGACGTCGCATCGCGCGCCGCCGGCCCCGGCGTGGATGTCGGACCGGTCGGGCGCGGACCCGCCCAGGTCGCCGGCCGCGCGGCATGGGGCGCCGCGATGGTGGCCGCGGACCTGCACGCGGGGGCGCGAGCGGCCAAGGTCGTCGGCGGCGCGGCGGTCCAGGCGGCCGGGTCGGCCGTGCAGGGGATCGGATCCGCGGGCCGGGCCGCGCGCATGCGCGCTCTCGCCCGGTCGGCGACCCCGTCCGCGTCGGCGACCCCGTCCGCGTCGGCGGCCCCACCCCCGCCGACCGGGTCGGCGTCCCCGTGACCCGCGCCCTGGTCGGGACGGTCGTGGCGGTGCCGCTCGCCCTCGTCCTGGGGGTCGTCGTGGTGCTGTCCCCGGGCAGGAGCAGCGCACCGACCGCCGTCCCCGCCCACGAGGACATCCCGGAGGTGGCCGTGCAGGCGTACGTGGCCGCCTCGACGGCGGACGGCCGCTGCGCCGTCCCGTGGTCGCTCCTCGCGGGGATCGCCAAGGTCGAGACCGACCACGGCCGCCACGGCGGCTCGGCACCCGACGCGCGCGGCCTGGTCCGTCCGCCCATCCTCGGCCCGGTGCTGGACGGGTCCCTCCCCGGCACCCGGCCGATCGCGGACTCCGACGGCGGCCGACTCGACACCGACGCGCGCTGGGACCGGGCCGTCGGCCCGCTGCAGTTCATCCCCCAGACGTGGGCGAGGTGGGGACGCGACGGGAACGCCGACGGTCGTGTCGACCCGCACGACCTGTTCGACGCGGCAGCCGCCGCGGCGGCGTACCTGTGCGCCGCAGCCGCAGACGACCTCGGCAGCGACGCGGGCCGGCGTCGGGCCGTGCGGGCGTACAACCGGTCCGACGCCTACGTCACGGCGGTGCTCACCTGGGCCGACCGCTACGCGGCGGAGGCCGCCCCCGCGACCGTGCGCGGCGACCACGGGCCGCTCGCCTGCCCGGTCGTGCCCCCCGTCCACTTCATCGACTCCTGGCACTTCCCCCGATCGGGGGGCCGGGTCCACCTCGGCCAGGACCTGTTCGCCCCCGAGGGCACGCCGCTCCTCGCCGTCGAGGACGGCACGATCGCCGCCGTCCGCACCGGCGCAGGCCTGGGCGGCAACGTCATCTGGCTGGAGGGGAGGGGTGGGCACCACTGGTACTACGCGCACCTGCGGTCCTTCGCGCCCGGCCTCGCCGTCGGCGACCACGTGGTCCGGGGCCAGGTCATCGGCACCGTCGGTCGCACCGGCAACGCCGCCACCACCCCTCCTCACCTGCACATCCAGTGGCGACCCGACGGGCGTCGCGCCGACGACGTCAACCCCTACGCCCTGCTGTCGGCGGCCTGCCCCGGCCACCTCGACCCGCGGTGACCCCGACCCCCTACGGGCGTAGGGGGTCGGAGGATCACTCCGCGGACCGACGCCCGGTCACCCCCGCCGGGCCTACCCTCCGGGCAGTGCCCGACGAGACCGCCCAGGACCGACGGCGCGCGCCCGACCTGCTGCGCGCGGCGGGCGCGCGCGTCGCACGCGCGGCGCGGGTGGTCGCCGGTCAGGTGGCCGATGCCGCGGTGATCGCCGTGGCCGGGCCGCCTCCGCCGACGCGCAGGCGGGAGGGTCGGGTCGGCCGGCTCGTCCACGGGGCCGTCGAGGCGACCCCGGTCGCGGTGGCGTTGCTGCTGCTCCTGATCTCCACCGTCGAGCTGAACTCCCGCAACGATCCGCCGGGACCCGACGTCGGCGGGCCGGTGATCTTCCTGGCCGCCGTCCTGGCCGCCGCACCCGTCGCGCTGGTCCGTCGGGCGCCCCTGTGGGCGTTCCGCGCGGGGCTCGCGGGCGGGGTCCTCGCCGCGGGCCTGGTCGCACCGCTGCTCGACGACCTGCCGATGCTGGCGGCGAGCGCCATCGGGGTTCCCCTGACCGTGTACGCGGCGGTGTCCCGGACCCGGCAGGACATCGCCTACGGGACGGTGGCCTGCGCGGCGGTCGCCCTGGCGATCCTGGGCAGCACCGCGTCCGTCGACCACCCCGACGTGGTCTGGGTCTGGAGCGTCCTCACCGTCGCGGCGGCGGCGACCTACGGCGCGACCGTGCGCGGCCGCCGGCAGGCCCAGGGTGCGCTCCTCGCGGAGGAGGCGCGGTCGGCCGAGCAGCGCGCCGCCCGGGCGGTGCTCGAGGAGCGGACCCGCATCGCCCGGGAGCTCCACGACGTCGTCGCCCACCACATGTCCGCGATCGCGATCCAGGCGGAGGCCGCCCCGCTGACCCACGGCCACGACCCCGATGCGCTGCGCGGCGACCTCGCCCAGATCCGGGCCACGGCCCTCGACAGCCTGGCGGAGATGCGGCGGATCCTGGGGGTCCTCCGCGATCCCTCCACCGGGGCGGCTCTGTCACCCACCCCGGGCCTCGACGACCTGGACGGCCTGCTGACCACCGCCCGCGCAGCCGGCCTGGCGGTCACCGTCGAGGTGCTCGGGACCCCCACCCGCCTGGCGACCGGCGTGGACGTGTCGGCCTACCGGATCCTCCAGGAGGCGCTGTCGAACGTCATGCGCCACGCCCCCGGGTCGGCCGTCGCCATCACCATCGCCCACCGGATCGACCCGCCGGTGCTGTCCCTCGAGGTCCACAACGGCCCCGGCGAGGGCGGACCGCCGGTCGAGGTCGGCAGCACGCCCCACGGGGTGGTCGGCATGCGCGAGCGCGCCGCCGCCCTGGGCGGCGACCTGCACGCCGGCCCGGCCGCCGACGGCGGGTTCCTCGTCCAGGCCCGGCTCCCCCTGGTCCCGGCGTGACGGACCCCATCCGCGTGCTCATCGTCGACGACCAGGGCATGGTCCGCACCGGCTTCGCCGCGTTCCTGTCCGGCCAGGCCGACATCGAGGTGGTCGGCGAGGCCGCCGACGGCCGCCAGGCCATCGAGCGGGCCGCGTCCCTCGCCCCGCACGTCATCCTCATGGACGTGCGCATGCCCGGCCTCGACGGGCTGGCGGCCACCCGCGCCATCCTGTCCGGCGACCCCCCTCCGGGCGGGCACCCGCGCGTCGTGGTGCTGACCACGTTCGACCTCGACGAGTACGTCTACGACGCGCTCAAGGCCGGGGCCAGCGGGTTCCTCCTGAAGGACGCCTCAGCGGTCGAGCTGGCCGACGCCGTCCGGGTGGTCGCCCGCGGCGACGCGGTGATCGCGCCGGCCATCACCCGCCGTCTGATCGCCGACTTCGCCGCCGCCGGGGGCCGTCGGGCGGCGACCCCGGCCAGGGTCGCCGAGCTGACCGACCGCGAGTCCGAGGTGCTGGTCCTGGTCGCCCACGGCATGTCCAACGGCGAGATCGCCGGCGAGCTCGTCCTGGCCGAGCAGACGGTGAAGACCCACGTCAGCCGCATCCTGATGAAGCTCGACCTCCGCGACCGGGCGCAGGCGATCGTGTTCGCCTACGAGTCCGGCCTGGTCGAGCCGGGCCGCTGACCCTACGGCCGTAGGGGGTCCGAGGACCCCTCCGGCGGGGGACGCCGACCACAGCCGGGGCGGTGGACGCTCGACCCATGCACGCACCAACCGCGAACCCGGTCCGCCCCTCCCCCGCGCGCCACCCCTCGCCCGTCCCCCCGTCGAGGCGGACGCGCCGACCACCCCGCTGGCTGCGGCGCACCGCCAAGCTGGCCGGCGCGGGCGCGCTCGCGGCGCTCGCGGTCAGGACCGGCGGCCTGGGCCGCGACGAGCTCGTCCGCGCCTGGCAGCTGCTGACCGGTCTGCCACCACTCGCCGTCGTCGGGCTCGTGACCCTCCAGATCGCCTGGTGCGTCGCGCTGGCCCAGGTCCTGCGGACCGCCGCTGCAGCCGCCGGCGGCCGGATCGGCCACCTGGCCGCGCAGCGGACCTCGATGGCCGCCTTCACCACGAGCCGGGTGGTCCCCGGCGGCGGCTACGCCGGCGGGGTGCTCAGCGGCACCGAGCTGGTCCGCCACGGCAGCTCCCCCGGGGTCGCCGCGGCCGCGATGGTCCTGTCCTGGGCCGTCACCACCCTCACGCTGTCGGTCCTGCTGGTCGGCGGCATCGCGGTGGCCGCGGCGTCGGGAGGCCTGCCGGACGCCGCCATCGGCCTGCTGGCCGCGACCATCCCGCTGGGGGTCGCTGCGCTGATCGCCCTGCTGGGGACGCGCAGCCCGGCCGTCCGCGATCGGCTGGCACGCCTCGCCCGGCGGCTGCCGGGCCGCGTGCGGGACGCCGCGGTGCAGGCGGTCGGGGGACTCGCCGGCGCCAGCGCCCGGACGCCGGCGCGCCGGTCGCTGTGGAGGTGCGCGGCGTGGTCGCTGGCGGCCTGGTCGGTGGACGCCGCCGCGCTCGCGCTCGTCTTCGCGGCCCTCGGCCACCCGCTCGGGCTGCCCGCCCTCGCCATCGGCTACGCCACGATCAACGTGGTCAACACCGCACCCGAGCTGACCCCCGGGTGGATCGGCGTCTTCGAGGCCACCGTCGCGGCGGCGTTCACCGCGCTCGGGGTGCCGGCGGGCGTCGCGATCGCCGGCGTCCTGATCTACCGGCTCGCATCGTTCTGGCTGCCCGTCGCCGCGGGGGTGGTGCCCGCGATCGCGGTGCTCGTCCGCCGCCGGGTCGAGCCGGTGCCCGCGCCGACCGTGCCGCCGGAGGCGGACGGGGTGCCCGACGGCCTGGTACCCGCTGACGTGGCCGCTGGCCTGCCCGCGGACGACCGAGAGCTGGTGGCGGCGTGACCGCCCCGGGGCCCCTGGCGCTGCTCGGCGGCGGTGAGCACCGCGAGCCCTGCCGCCCCGTCGACCGCTGGCTGCTCGAGCGGACCGGCGTCGCCCGCCCCCGCGTGGTCGTCGTGCCGGCCGCGTCGCTGCCCGGCACCCGCCCGGCCACGATCGCCCTGGCCCGGACCTGGTGGGCATCTCTCGGCGCCCGCGCCACCGCGGTCGCGCCGGAGGACGTCACCGCCGCCGTCGACGCGGTCGCCGCCGCCGACGTGGTCGTGCTGACCGGCGGGGTCCCCGCCGCCCTGGTCCGCCGGCTGGGCGCGTCGCCGGTGTGGGACGCGATCGTGGAGCGGTGGCGCGCCGGCGCCGCGCTGTCCGGCTCCTCCGCCGGGGCGATGGCGATGATGGCGTGGCGGCTCCGGCTGGTCCCGCCGTCCCCGTTCGGGCTGACCCCCGGCCTCGGACCGCTCGAGGGGTACGTCGTGGTCCCCCACTTCGACCGGCTCGTCGCCCGCTCCTCGGTCATGCGGCGCGTCGCCGTCCGGCGGCAGCGCAGCTACGACGGCCTCGCCGTCCTCGGCATCGACGAGGGGACCGGCGTGGTCAGCCACGGCGGCGAGCACCTGGTCCTGGGCGCCGGCGCCGCCACCACGATCGACGCCGACGGGTGGCACCAGCACCCCTCCGGCTCGGCCACGCCGGCCCTTCTGGGCCCGCCGGCGCTCGCCGGACCCCTCACCCCCGTCCGAGCGGCCTGACCGGGTCGGGCGCCCCGGCCACCCGTCACGCCCCCGGCGGCGGGTCCTCGGCGCGGCGGGCCCGCACACGGCGTTCGTCGTCGACCACCACCCGGCCGCCGCCCGCGACCTTCGCGGCGTACATCGCCGCGTCGGCCCGTGCGAGCAGGGCCGCGGTGGTCTCGCCGGTGTGGGGCCGGGCGGCGCCGACCGAGACGCCGACACCGATCCCGCCATCCGCCGACGGGACGGTGTGGGTGCACGCCTCCTCGATGGCCTCGGCCAGCGCGGTCAGCTCCTCGGGACCGGGATCGGCCGCCACCAGCACGACGAACTCGTCGCCGCCCACGCGCGCGACCACGTCGTCGGGTCCGACCACGGCGGCCATCCGCCGTGCGAGGTCGATGAGGACCGCGTCGCCCGCCTGGTGCCCGAGCGTGTCGTTCACGGCCTTGAACCCGTCGAGGTCGCAGAACAGCACGGCGGGGGCGGACGTCCCGTCCGCTGCGGCAGCCAGCGCCTCCCCCAGGCGCGCCTCGAGCAGGTGGCGGTTCGGCAGCCCGGTGAGGGGATCGGTCAGGGCCTGCTCGGCCAGGCGGTTGGCGGCCTCCCGGACGTCCTGCAGGTCCCGGCTGAGCCGTTCGGTGTCGGTCGTCAGCCGGTGGTTCTCCACGGCGATCGCCGCCTGGACGCTCAGGACGCGCAGGGCCTCGAGCCGCTCGGCGTCGAAGGCGTGGGTGGTGAGCTCGTTGACCAGGTGGAGCACGCCGGTGAGCCCCGTCGGGGTGGTCAGCGGCAGGCACAGCAGCGACCGCGCGCCGCTCGCGGCGAGGCCCGGGTCGAGCCGGGGTGCCCGGTCCGCGGCGACGTCGTCGATCTGCACCGGCCGTCGGGTCCGGGCGACGTAGCGGACCGTCGCGGTGCTGAGCCCCCGGTGGGCGTCCAGGTCGCCGGCCGGGTCGGGCTCGACGACCACGTCCGCCCCGTCCACGTGGGCGGCAGCCGCCACCGCGAGGCCGCCGTCGGCGGGGAGGACCAGGAAGCCGCGGGTGGCGCCGGAGCGCTCGACCAGCACCTCGATGAGCCGACCCAGCAGCGCCCCGGCGGTCTGGCCGGCCCCCCGGGTCACGCCGCCGTCGGCGAGGCCGGCCTCGCCCCGGCCCCCGCTCGCGATCGCGCGGTCCGCCGCCACCACGTCGGGCCACCGGGCCTCCACCGCGGCGACGAGGGCGTCGGCTCGCCACGACCGGTGGGCGGCCAGGGCCCGCTGCGCGTAGTGCCGAGCCAGCTGGTCCTGCCCGGCCGCTGCGTGGAACGACGCGGCGCGATCGCAGATCACACCGAGATCCGACAGCCAGCCGTGCTGGGCGGCGAGCGCGGCCGCCCGCTCGAACCCGGCCATCGCCTGCGGCCGCCGTCCGGTCGCCGCCGCGATCTCCGCGGTGACCCAGGCCACCCGGTGGGCGTGGTTGGCCGGCGCGTGCGCGCGCCAGCGGCGCAGTCGGGCCAGCGCCGCCGTCGCGCGGGCCAGCCGACGTGCCCGCTCGGCGCGCGCTGCGCCCCGCGACGTGGCGGCCCACACCACCCCCTCGTTGAGGGCCTGCAGGGCGACGACCGCCTGCCCGGGAGCGGTGCGGGACAGGCCGTGCCCGCCCTCGACGGCCGCGAGCGCGTCGTCGAGGCGGCCGTGGCGGAGCGCGACGAAGCCGCGCAGCGCGTGGATCCACAGGCGCAGGTCGGTGGGTCGCGGGTGGTCCTCCAGCCACCGGGTGGAGGAGAACGACGCGCCGTCGACCAGCACGTCCCCGGGCGCGTCGACGAGCTCCTCGGCGACCTGGCGGACGACGACGAGCCGTTCGAGGTTCGCGCCGAGCTGCAGCTCGGCGGTCAGGGCGATGTGCTCGTCGAGGTCCGCGATCACCGTGTCGAGCGGGCGGCCGACCAGCAGGGCGTGGAGGTCGTGCCAGAACAGCCCGGCCACCGGGTAGCCGATGTCCCCTGCGGCCAGCCCGCGGCGGAACGACGCCTCGAGCGGCTCCAGGGTCTCCGCGAGCGGGCGGACCCAGTGCGCGACCATCCCCTGGTGGACGAACGTGGTGCCGCCGAGCGCGGCCGAGCGCGGATCGCGGGACAGCTCGACGCCGACGCGACCGAAGTCGTACCCGGACCGGAGGCGCCCGAGCACCCCCGCCAGCACCATGCCGTACACGGCCACCGCGTATCCGGAATCCGCGGCCACGCCGCGCTCGAGGGTCTGCCTGGTCCCCCGCATCGCGAGGACCGCCAGCGTGAGCGGCTCGTGGACGTAGGCGGCGTTCGACGCGGCGAGTGCCACCCGCATCACCGTGTTCAGGGTGGGGTCCTCGCTCGGGGGCAGGGCGAGGAGGTCCTCCGCCCGCCGTCCGCGGAGGGCGCGCGCGGTGGCCGCGAGCTCGGTGACCACGTCGGTGAGCGAGGTGCGCTCGGGGATCGGCTGGCCGAGCTCCTCGAGGGTGCGGCGCAGCGCCTTCAGCATCTCCCGCGGCAGGTTCTGCTGCCACCACAGGTGGAGCAGCAGCACGTGGACCCGGGCACGGGCGGACGGGTCGGAGGTGACGGCGAGCGCACGGTCGCAGAGGTGCTGGACGAGCTCGGGCTCACCGGCCAGGAGGGCGTTGTGCGCGGCCAGCCTGAGCAGCTGGTCGCCCGCCGGCTCGGGCCCGTGGGCGTCGTGGAGCGCGATCGCGGTCTGCTGCAGCTCGAGGGCGGTGTCGTACCCGCCGGCGCGGTGGGCGCGCGCGGCGGCGACCTCGCAGAGGTCGCGCAGGTCGAGGATCTCCTCGCGGTCGTCGATCAGGTCGACGGCCCGCCGCAGCTGGCCCACCGCGCCGAACAGCGTCGTCGCCCGGACGCGCGCCGGATCGTCGATGCGGGCGCGCAGCTGGCGGCCGATCCGCAGGTGCATGGCGGCCCGGTCGACCTCGGGCACCCGCGCGAGGACGACCTCGCGGATCCGGTCGTGGGCGAAGTGGTGGGTGTGGTCCCGCGGCTCCCGACGCACCAACCCGGAGTCGACCGCGGCCTCGACCAGCGCCGCGACCACCGCCTCGTCGATGCCGAGCACGTCGGCGAGCAGGGGCAGGTCCAGGCTCCCTCCCGCGTGGGCGGCGGTCTCGAGCAGCTCGGCGACCCCCGGCCCGGCACGCTCGACCCGCTCGGCGATGAGGTCCGGTGCCGACGCCGCCAGCAGGTGCCGATCCACCTCCTCGAGGTCCCAGCGCCACCGATCCCGCTGCTCGTCGTAGGTGACCGTCCCGCGTTGGTGCAGCTCGTCGAGGTAGACGCGGGTCAGCAGCGGGTTGCCGCCGGACCGGTCGACGACGGCGTCCGCCAGCGGCCGGGCCACGTCGACGTCGGTACCGGTCGCCTTGGCGACCAGCTCGGCGACGGCGTCCGCCGAGATGGGTGCCAGCGGCACCTGCGTGACCGCGTCGGTGGCCTCCCACCGGGCGAGCGCCTCGTCGAGGCGTGCCCGCACGGCTGCATCCTCGACGTCGCGGGCGGTGGCGATCAGCAGGAGCGGCCCGAGCTCGGGCGCGGTGAGCAGCTGGCCGATCAGCTGGAGGGTCCCCGCGTCGGCGCGCGGGAGGTCGTCGAGGACCACGGCGAGGTCGAGCCCGGCGTCGAGGAACGCCCGCAGCGTCGCGACCACGGCGCGGACGGCGCGGCGGCGCTGGCTCCCGAAGCTGGCGCCGCGGTGCTCACCGTCCTCCGACCCGTCTGCCGGGGCCGGTCCGGTCAGGTCCACGAGCCGGGGCATGAGCGTCGCGGCCAGGGCGTGGTCGTCCCGCAGGTGGCCGAGCACGGCCGACCGCACGCCCTCGAGGACCTCGTCGGGCTCGCCGAGGACGTGGTCGACGACCTCGGCGACGGCCTGGGCGACGGCGGTGAACGGCGTCGCGCCGACCTCGAGCAGGTCGAAGGCGGCGACGCCCGACACGACCCCGGCGGCCGACAGCGCCCGCACGGCCTCGGCCACCAGGGCGGACTTGCCGACGCCCGACTCGCCGCGCACGACCACCAGCCGCGGGGTGCCCGTCGCGCGCGCCTGCCGCCACGCCTGCAGCAGCGCGGAGACCTCGTCGTCGCGACCGACCAGGCGGCCCGACAGGTCGAACCGGGTGGGGACCCGCGGGTCGGCGGCCACCGGCCCGTCGGCTGCCCCGCCCCCGCCGCAGGCCGCGAGGGCGCGACGCAGCGCGGTCCACCCCTGGTACCGCCGGGCCGGGTCGACGGCGATCATGCGGTCGACCACGTCGGACAGCGTGGGGTCTGCCGCTGGGTTGACCTCCCGTGCGGTCGGTGGCCGTCGGGCGACCTGGGAGCCCTCGAGTTCCGGCCCGGCGTGGTCGGCGTGGGGCGCCCGGCCGGTCAGGCACGCGTACACGAGGGCCCCGAGGCCGTACTGGTCGGTCCGGCTGTCGACGTCGAGGCGCAGCCACCCCGACCGCTCCGGCGCCCGGCCGGGGTGGTGCGCCCCGACCGGGTCGGGGAGGGGACCCTCGGCGGGCGCGGCGGCCCCCGTCGAGATGAGCACCGGACCGGCGCCGGTGATCAGGACGTCGGTCGGGTGCAGGTCCAGGTGCCAGCGGCCGGCGGCGTGCAGGGCCTGCAACGCCGCGGCGACGCCGTCCGCCAACGCCACCGCGCGCTCTGCGACCCCGTCCCCCCCGGGATCGAGCAGCACGCCGCCGGGGTCGGTCAGGACGACGGCGACCCGCTGCGGCTCGTCGATGAGTGCCCGGACCCGGGCGACCCCCGGGTGGTCGACGGCGCCGTGGGCGAGGTGCTGGCGGCGGAGCCGGTCCCGGTGCGCCGGGGTGGGCGGCACCTCGGCGTGGGTCCGGACCACGACGGGTGCGCCGTCGTCGCGACGCGTGCCGCGGAGGACCACGTCGACGCCGTCGTCGGCGACGGGGGTCAGCTCGAAGGCGTCGAGCGGATCACGCATCGGGTGGGGGCAGCAGCGGCGGCGGAGGGGTGGGCAGGCGGCGCAGGAACCCGTAGCCGGGGATGTCGTCGAGCGCGGGCTTCCCGGCGACGGCCAGGCTGGCGAGGGCGCCCGACATCACGGCCGCCTCGAAGCTCGGGACGTTCCAGCCGGTGAAGATCCAGTCGCCGGCGAGCGCGAGGCCGCCGATGCCCGACTCCCACGCCTGCGGGCGCACCGCCGCCGATCCGGGCGGAGCCTGGTGGTAGCGCTCGTTCGGGTCGATGTTGGCGCGCCAGTACTGGGCGTCCAGGCGTTGCTCGCCGACCGGTTCCCCGGCCTCGGGCGGGCACCACAGGTGGGCCAGGTCGAACGCGCCGCCCTGGGTGGGGATGCCGCCGGCGTCCGGCAGCACCGCGACGGCGCTCCGCAGCCACTGGAGGAGGATCCCGCGCACCGCGGCGTCCGCCTGGCCGGGGAACGCGTGGTCGTCGAACGGCGGCCAGGTGCCGTGCCGGGCGAAGGTGCCGCAGAGGTACAGCAGCCCGGCGGGTCCGTCGGGTCCCCAGGCCTCCCAGGGGAGGGACTGGGTGAAGTCGGCCACACCCATGGGAGCGACCCCGCCGGTGGCGATCACCCGCTGGGTGCCGTCCAGCTCCGGCCACCCGAGCGCCGACGGCGGCTCGTCCAGCCACAGCTGCGCGGCGAGGGTCGCGACCGCGGGCAGGGCGGCGTCCCAGCTGGCGAACGCCTCCACGTCCGGCGCGACGAGGGGGAGGACGGGGAGCGGCAGGGCGCTGATCACCACGTCGACGTCCTCGCCGACGACGAGCCTGGTCCGGGCCGGTGCCGTCCAGTCGGCCCACCACGACTCGAGGTCGACGTCGCGGGCGGCCAGCTCCTCCCCCTGCACGAGCTGGTCGTAGATCGGCCGGTCGGGCCAGGTCAGCTGACCGCCCTGGACCCCCACGAGGGGGTCGTAGTCCCCCTCGACGGTCTCCGCCTGGACGTCGATGTCCACGCCGACCAGCCGGCCGTCGGCGACCTCGAGCCCGGTGACCTCGTGGAAGAACGCGAACCGGACGCCGCGCTGGAGGAGGGTCCGGTACACGGGTGCGATGACGGTCTCACCGGTCGAGGTCGCGAAGTAGTACGACGCGTGGCCGCGGGCGGTGACCTGTCGGAGGATGAAGGCGAGGTAGGCCGACGCGGACATGGTCGGCGGGGCGGACGTGTCGCCGTCGGCGAAGGCGAAGCACACCAGGACGGGGAGCTGCACGACGTTCGAGTCGAGCGTCATCGCGGTCATGCCGTGCCGGGTGAACCAGTGGCGGTAGTCCTCGTCGTCGACGACGTCGATCCCGTCGACGAGGACGCCGTCCGCCAGCGCGCCGATCAGCAGGCGCCCGTAGAACTCGAGCTGGGTGAACACCGACCTGATGTGGGCGTACCCGTCGTCGTCGGGCGCGACGTGGCCGGCCGCCGCCTCGAGCAGCGCGGCGATCGCGTCGACCAGCCCGTCGACGTCCGCCAGCGGGTCGTGGCCGTGGCGCGCCCGCAGGTGCTCGACGGCCTGGACCAGCCCCGCCTCCGCCAGCCGCTCCCGCCAGCTCCGCCGCGCGGTGTGCGCCTCGGCGTGCACGCCCGCCTGCGCGGCGGCGGGCGGCTCGTGCCGGCCGGTGAGGATCTCCTCCATGGTGACCAGCAGCTCACGGACGATCGTGGCCGGGTCGGCGTAGACCTCCCCGGGGTCCCACGGGTGCTCGGGGTTCGCCGGCAGCCACGCCGGTGACAGGTGCCACCCGCGGCTCCACCAGTCCACCAGCTGGATGTAGTCGCTCGGCAGGAGCGACTCCTCGATCGTGGTGACCGGCGCGTCCGGCGGCCACTCCACCTCCTCGCAGGCCCGCTGCAGCATCCGGGTGGAGTTGACGTACATGTTCCCGAACAGGTGGATGCCGTGCTCCTCGATGCGGGCGTCGCCCTCGAGGTCCCAACCGCCGCCCGGACGGGGCACGGGCGTCCCCCGGCGGCCGGTCGCGCCCTTCCCGCCGAGGCGCCAGCCCATCTGGTGGACGGTGATCTCGAACCGCTCCGCCGCGTCGGGGAACAGGGTCGGGTCGGTCAGGTGGAAGGCGGCCGACAACCCGGCGGGACCGCCGCCGAGGATCGCGATCCGCTGACGCTCGGTGGTCATCCGCTCCGTGCCTCCGGTCGCAGTGCGATCGGCAGGTTACCCCGTGCAGTCCGTCATCGGTGGCGGCGGGTGTCAGCGCCGCCGACCGCGGCCGGAGCGGTGCCGCTCGATCTCCGGCGTCCGGTACAGCACGATCTCGTGGCGACTCGCCGCCTTGACCTCGCGGAGCGCCTCCCGCGCCTCGGCCTTCACCTGCTCGACCTCGTCACGGGCCCGGTCGAGGCGCTCGGACATCTCGTCCAGGCGGTCCTGCAGGTCGAGGATGCGCAGGACGCCGGCCAGGTTGATCCCGTCGCCCTGGGTGAGCTCCTGGATGAGCTGGACCCGCTCGACGTCCTTCGGCGAGTACCGGCGGGTGCCGCCGGAGGTGCGCGCCGGCTTGATCAGCCCCCGCCGCTCGTAGGTGCGGAGGGTCTGGGGGTGCACGCCGGCGAGCTCGGCCGCCACCGAGATGATGTAGACGGCGCGCTCCCGCATCACCGCGCACCCCCACCGGCGAGCAGGCCCTCGAGGTGGGCCCGCGGGTTCGAGTCGTCCATGGCGGCGAAGTCCTCGACCAGCTTCTGCTGGGTCTTGGTCAGCTTCGCGGGCACCGCGACCTGGACGGTGACGAGCAGGTCGCCGTGCCCCTTCCCGCCCGAGCGGGGCGCACCGCGTCCCCGGACCCGCAGGGTGCGGCCCGACTCGGTGCCGGCGGGGACCTTGAGCGTCACCGAGCCCTCGACGGTCGGCACCGTGATGTTCGCCCCGAGCGCAGCCTCGGCGAAGGTGACGGGGACGGTCATCGCCAGGTCGTCGCCGCGCCGGCGCAGGACCGGGTGCTCGTCGACGTGGACCTTGACGAAGAGGTCGCCGGGCTTGCCGCCGCCCTGGCCCGGGCTGCCCTTGCCCTTCAGCCGGACCGTCTGGCCGTCGGCGACCCCGGAGGGCAGCCGTGCCTTGATCGTCCGGGGGCGCTCCTCGACCCCGCTGCCCGCGCAGGTGGGGCACGGGTCGGTGATGACCTCACCGCGGCCGGCGCACTGGGGGCAGGGCTGGGAGAAGCTGAACATCCCCTGGTTCTCGTTGATCACGCCCGCCCCGCTGCACCGCGGGCACCGCTCGGGCATCGTGCCGGGCCGCGCGCCGACGCCGCGGCAGGTGCTGCACACCGCGCTGCCGGTGAGGCGGAGGGTCACGGTCACCCCCGCGAGGGCGTCCTCGAAGGACAGGGTGACCTCCGCGTTGAGGTCGTCACCGCGCCGGGCCCCACCCGCCCGCCGCCGCGCGCCGGCCGCCCCCTGGCCGCCGAAGGTCTGCCCGAAGCCCTGTCCGGCACCCTGCTCGCCGAACAGGTTGCCGAGCAGGTCGTTCAGGTCGAACGCCTGGCCGGCCCCACCGGGGGCACGGCCCTGCCCGAAGCCGCGGAAGCCGCCCAGCCCGCCGCTGGCGGCCAGCTGGCGGATCTGGTCGTACTCCTTGCGCTTGGCGGGGTCGCTGAGGATCCCGTAGGCCTCGCTGATCGCCTTGAACCGCTCCTCGGCCCGCGGGTCGTCCGGGTTGGCGTCCGGGTGGTTCTCCCGCGCCAGGGTCCGGTAGGCCTTGCGGATGTCGTCGGCCGAGGCGTCGGCGGGCACGCCGAGGGCGGCGTAGAAGTCCTTCTCGAGCCAGTCGGCTTGTGACAACGCCGCCTCCTCTCGTGCGCGGGTGGTCGCGGGCTGGTGGGTCCGGTGGGGCTACTCGACCACGCGGACGGACGCGGGGCGGAGCAGCTGGGACTTGAAGCGGTAGCCGGTCCGCAGGACCTCGGCGACCTCGGGCTCGTCGCGGCCGCCGTCGTCGTCGCGCTCGGAGACCAGGGCCTCGTGGTGGGCGGGGTCGAACACCGCGCCCTCGCCCGGCACCGGCGCGAGCCCCGCCTGCTCGAGGACGCCGATCAGCTGGTCGTGCACGAGCTGGACGCCCTTGGCGAGCTGGGTGTCCTCCGACGCCTCGGCGGCCTGCAGCGCGAAGCCGAAGTTGTCGAGGACCTCGAGGAGCGCCTCGACGACCGCGGCAGCGCCCCGGTCACGGGCCTCGGCGACCTCCTTGTGGCGTCGCTTGTTGAGGTTCTCGTAGTCCGCGCGGGCGCGCAGCAGCTGGTCGAGGTAGCTGTCGCGCTCGGCGCGCAGCTCGGCCAGGGGATCGGGGTCGCCGTCGGCGTCCGGGGTGCCGGCGTCCTCGGGGTCGGGGCCGTCGAGGCCGGCGCCGTCGTCGGGCGTCGGACCGCTGACCGGCGCCCCCTCCTCCTCGGGCGGGACGGCCCCGAGGGCGGGGCCGTCCGATGCCTGGGCGGCGTCTGCCGGCGCGTCGGTCCGCGGGTCCGGCTGGGGGGTGTCGTCGGGGTCGGCCACGGGCTACGCAGCCCCCGGCTCGTCGTCCTCGTCCACGACCTCGGCGTCGACGATGTCGTCGTCGTCGTCCGGAGCGGGCCCGCCGGCGGCGGGGCCGGCGTCGGCCTGGGCGGAGGCGGCGTAGAGGGCCTGGCCGATCTCCTGGCTGACGCGCATCAGGGCCTCGGAGGCGTCCTTGACCGCCTCGGTGTCGTCGCCCTTCAGCGCCTCGCGCAGGTCGGTCTGGGCCTGCTCCAGCTTGGCCTTCTGGTCGGCCTCGATCTGCTCGCCGTTGTCCTTCAGCAGCTGCTCGGTCTGGAAGAGCAGGTTGTCGGCGGAGTTGCGGACCTCCGCGGCCTCGCGGGCCCGGCGGTCCTCCTCGGCGTACTGCTCGGCGTCGCGGATCATCTTGTCGATGTCCTCGCGCGGCAGCGCGGACTGCCCCGTGATGGTCATCGACTGCTCCTTGTTCGTGGCCTTGTCCTTCGCCGAGACGCTGACGATGCCGTTCGCGTCGATGTCGAAGGTGACCTCGATCTGGGGCACGCCGCGCGGCGCCGGCGGGATCCCGGTCAGCTGGAACTTGCCGAGGGAGTTGTTGTACGCGGCCATCTCGCGCTCGCCCTGCAGGACGTGGATCTCCACCTGCGGCTGGTTGTCCGCTGCGGTGGTGAACGTCTCGGACTTGCGGGTCGGGATGGTCGTGTTCCGCTCGATCAGCGTGGTCATCACGCCGCCCTTGGTCTCGATGCCGAGGCTCAGCGGGGTCACGTCGAGCAGCAGGACGTCCTTGACCTCGCCCCGCAGCACGCCGGCCTGGAGGGCCGCGCCGACCGCGACGACCTCGTCGGGGTTCACGCCCTTCGACGGCTCCTTGCCGCCGGACAGCTCCTTGACCAGGTCGACGACGGCGGGCATCCGGGTCGAGCCGCCGACCAGGATCACGTTGTCGATGTCGCCCTTGGCGATGCCGGCGTCCTTGATCGCCTGCTCGAACGGCGCCTTGGTCCGGTTCAGCAGGTCCGCGGTCATGTTCTGGAACTGCGCCCGGGTCAGGGTCAGCTCCATGTGGAGGGGCTGGCCGTCCCGCGCGGTGATGAACGGCAGGTTGATCTGGGTGTCCTGCGCCGTGGACAGCTCCTTCTTGGCCTTCTCCGCGGCCTCCTTCAGGCGCTGGCGGGCCATCTTGTCCTGCGCGAGGTCGACGCCCTCGGTGTCCTTGAAGGACTTCACCATCCAGTCGATGACGGCCTGGTCCCAGTCGTCGCCACCCAGCTGGGTGTCGCCGCTGGTGGACTTCACGTCGAACACGCCGTCGGCGATCTCGAGGACCGAGACGTCGAAGGTGCCGCCGCCGAGGTCGTAGACCAGGACGGTCTGCTCGTCCTCCTTGTCGAGGCCGTAGGCCAGCGCGGCCGCGGTCGGCTCGTTGACGATCCGGAGGACGTTGAGGCCGGCGATCTCACCCGCCTCCTTGGTGGCCTGCCGCTCGGCGTCGCCGAAGTAGGCGGGCACGGTGATGACCGCGTCGGTGACGTCCTCGCCCAGGTAGGCCTCGGCGTCGCGCTTCAGCTTCATCAGGATCCGCGCCGAGATCTCCTGCGCGGTGTAGCCCTTGCCGTCGACCTCGGTCTTCCAGTCCGTGCCCATGTGGCGCTTCACGCTGATGATCGTGCGGTCCGGGTTGGTGACGGCCTGCCGCTTGGCGACCTCACCGACCAGGGCCTCGCCGGACTTGGAGAAGCCGACCACCGAGGGGGTGGTGCGGGCGCCCTCGGCGTTGGCGATGACGGTGGGTTCGCCACCCTCGAGGACGGAGACGACGGAGTTGGTCGTCCCCAGGTCGATACCGACTGCCTTGGCCATCGTCTTCGTACCTCCAGAGTCGAAGTCGGGGGAGGGCAGGCACAGCGCCTGCAGGTTCGTGCGTCGGCCACGATCATAGCGGCGCGCAGCGACTGCGCACGAAAACCTGAGTCTGAGAGGCTAAGGTTCTATGGGTGGGGGCCCTACCGGGGCGGGACCAGGTTGCGTCCCCGCCAGCGCCGGCTGACCCGGCGTCCGCGCGCGTCGGCCTGGTTGGTCCCGTGCGTCGCGTACCCGATCACGAACGGGAGGAGGACGATGGCGATGCCGATGACCCACATCACGACCGGGGGGAGCATGTCGGACTCCTTACGCGCGTACTCTTCGCTGGCTCACGTGACCTTACCCGCCACAGGATGGGATGGATGACACACCGCAGTCGGGCGCTCCTCGCGCTCTTCGTCCTCGCACTCGTCGCCGCCGCGTGCACCGGTGCGGAGGACACCCCCACGACGGAGGGGTCCGACAGCCCGGCCGATCCCACCGAGGACGTGGCCGTCGACGGCGCCGGCACCGATGACGGCGACGGCGCCACCTCCACCGAGGTGGCCATCGCCCCCGGCGCGGACGTGGACGTGGAGCCGGAGGTCCTCGACGCCGTCGGCACCTGGATCGCCGAGGAGTCCGGCCTGACCGAGATGCTCCGCGAGGAGATCTTCCTCGAGCGGGTCACCCGCACGCGCGACGTCCTGCACCTGACGTTCGTGCAGCAGCACGACGAGGTCAGCGTCCGCGGCGCGCAGTTCATCGTCCACGTGCGCGAGACCGGTGAGGTGATCGGCGCCAGCCAGTCGCTGACCGAGACCCTCCCCGGCGACGGCATCTCCGAGGAGCTCGGCCCGGAGGAGGCGATCGAGACGGCCGAGAAGGCCGTCCCCGGTCCCGTCGTCGGCGAGCCGACGGTGACCTCCACCTGGCTCGAGGTCGGCACCGAGCTGCGCCTCGGCTGGGAGGTGCACGTCACCACCTCGAACCCGCCGTCGGCCTACGCCGTCGTGGTGGACGCCACCGACGGGACGGTCCTGAGCGTCGACAGCCTGGCCACCAGCCGCGGCGCGACCAGCACCCCGGGGAGCCGCACGCAGGTCGCCCAGGGCGGCTCGACCGCGTGCGACGCCCCGCCCGCGCCCAGCGCCTGCATCTTCGTCGTCGACCCGATCTACGCGAGCGGCAGCCCGACGATCACGCCGGAGCAGGCCAACCAGGTGCTGGTGGGCGTCCCCCTCCCCAACCTCCTCGACCCCGGCAGCGGCGACCTGGTCGGCCGCTACGCCCAGATCGCCGCCCCGATCGCCGACGACTACGCCGATCCGGACGGGGTCTTCGGCCAGCAGGGCCGCGGCGGCCAGGACATCACGTTCGAGGCCGGGATGACCTACTACTGGATCGACTACACCCAGCAGGTCGTCCAGGAGCTCGGCTACGACTACCACGCCGACGACCCCGTCGACTTCGTGCCGATCGAGCCGGAGTTCCCCGACAACGCCTTCTACCTGTTCACCGAGGACCGCATCCACATGGGGCAGGGCCAGGACGGGGTCAACGAGGCCGAGGACGCCCAGGGCATCATCCACGAGTACGGCCACGCGCTGCTGCAGTCCGCGGTGCCGAACATCGTGAGCGAGGAGGGCGGGGCCTTCCACGAGGGGTTCGCCGACCTCGTCAGCGCGTTCACCACGATCGAGTTCCGCAACGGCGACATCGGCTGCCTCTTCCACTGGGCCGAGCGCGGCGACTGCATCCGGCGGCTCGACACCGACCTCGTCTACCCCGACGACCTCCGCTTCGAGGTCCACCTGGACGGCGAGATCTTCACCGGCGCGGTGTGGGACGTCTTCGAGGCGGTCCTCGCCGCGGACACCGGCCTGACGCTCGAGGACTGCCAGGACCGCGCGACCCTCCCCTGCGACGAGACGCGGGACGTCGTGTACGGGACGCTCCTCGGCAGCCTGCCGTTCCTCACCCCCGGCCTGACCCTCAACGACGCCGCGACCGCGTTCGCCGTCAGCGACCAGACCTTCTACGGCGGCGCGAACGCCGACATCATCGCCGAGGTGTTCGCCGCGCACGGGCTCGACGCGACCGGCAGCCCCGCGGTGCAGGTGGAGGGGCTGACCGGCTCGGACCGCAGCGACGCGATCGCGTCGGTCAAGATCTCCCACTCCTACCGCGGGGATCTCGCGCTCCGGCTGGACGTCCTGGACGCGTCGGGGGGCTCGCTGTGCGCCGCGGAGCTGCTCAGCCCCGACGGCGAGGACGACGGCGACAACATCACCGGCCGCTTCCAGCTCGCCGGCACCCCCTGCGAGGAGTTCCTCCCGCCGGGGCCCGACCAGATCTGGGCGCTCACGGCCACCGACAACTTCGCCCAGGACGAGGGGACGCTGTTCCAGTTCGCGATCGGCCACGACGGGCGGCGCTTCCTCGCCACCGGGTTGCCGGCCGTGATCCCCGACGCCGACCCGATCGGCGTCACGGCGACCATCGGCGGGCCCGCCCCCGAGACGATGCCGGGCGGTGACCAGTCGCCGCCCACCCCCGAGCCGGTCGCCGACGGCACGGTCACCGGTGACATCCAGATCGCGCACACCTGGCGCGGCGACCTGCTGGTCCAGGTGGTCGTGGCCGACTCGGCGGACGGGTCGATCCTGTGCCGGGTCGACGTGCTCGAACCGGTGCCGGACGACGACGCCGACGACGTCGCGGTGCAGGCCGACCTGAGCGAGTGCGGCGCCCTGTACCCCCCGAGCCCCTCCCAGGCCTGGGTGCTCCGGGTGGCCGACGTGGCCGCCCAGGACACCGGCGAGATCACCGGGTTCTCGATCACCGGCCCCGACGGGGCGGTCCACGCCGCCGACGTGCCGGTGGCGATCCCGGACGCCGACCAGAGCGGCGTCCTGGCGCCCATCGTCGGGTAGGGGACCCGCGGCGGGTACGATGCGCGACCGTCGGCCCGCCCTGGTCGGCCCGGTGCGGGCTGGCGCACCGCGCAGCTCGCTACCCTGACGGGGGAGGATGAAGGTCGAGTCCGCAGAGGTCGAGCTGGCGTACACCTACGCGTGGTGGCTGACCGGCGATGAGCAGGCAGCGCGGGCCGCGGTCCTGCAGGCGGTGGCGCGACCGGACGTCCAGGGGGCCGACGCGGACCTGCGGACCGAGGTGCTGCTCCGCCGGGTGCGGGCGGCCGCGGTCTCGGCGCCGACGATGTGCCCGGCGGCGGAGCTGGCCCTGCTGCACGATGCCATGGGCGTCGGGCTCGACTCGGCCGCCGGCCTGGCCAGCATCGACGCCCGCGACGCGCGGACCGAGCTGGCGCACGGGCGGTTGGAGGCCCTCGGCCCCGGTGAGCGCTTCGAGATCACCCACCCCGAGCGGCTGGGCGGCCTCGCCGTGGGCAACCCCGCCGACGTGGCGGCGAGCCGGCAGAGCCCCGAGCTCGCCCAGCTGCGGGACCTGATCGCCAGGGGGCGTGATGAGCTGGTCGCGCTGTCGTCCGTCGAGGTCCCCCCGGACCTGATCGCCCAGGCGACCGCCGCCGCCCCGCCGCCCGACGCGATCAGCTTCGACGACATCCCCACGGTCGACCCGCTGTCGGACGACCCCGACGCCGAGATCGCCCCCGCGCCCCGCCGGCCGGAGCCGACCGCCGCCCCCGAGGCGGAGGGGGAGGGGGACGCCACCGGTGCTGCCACCGCGGAAGTCGACGACGAGATCGACCTGAGCGAGGAGGTCGCGGCTGAGCCCGCCGCCTCCGGTCCCCGCCGGCGGACCTGGTGGCCGTGGGTGGTCGCCGCCCTGGTCGTGGCCGGCGCGGTGGCCGCGATCGCCGGCATGGGCGGTGACGACGGCGACGGTGCGGACGACGCCGCGGAGACCGAGGTCGCCGCTCCGGCCGCAGACCCCTCCCCCGCCGACCCCACGCCGACCGGCGAGCCCACCCCGACCGGCGGGGCGACGCCGACCAGCGAGCCCACGCCGACCAGCGAGCCCACCCCGACCGACTCGCCGGCCGAGCCGGAGGCGTTCGCGTTCGGTCGCGCCGGCGTCGCGGTCGGGATCGGCGGCGACCCGGACTTCGACAACCCCGTCGCCACCCCCTTCGAGCCGGTGTCGATCACCGTCGAGTACGACGGCGGGCAGGACGGCGACGCGCTGCTGGCCGACTGGGTCGTCGACGGCCAGCCCTTCGACGTCGAGCGGGCCGACCTCAGCCCCCTGCTCGACAGCACCCGCTTCACCAAGCAGGTCCCCGAGGACGGCTGGCCCGTCGGCCAGCACGTGCTGACCTTCACCCTCGAGCGCACCGGTGAGGTCGTCGGCGAGGCGCGGTTCCAGGTCGTCGCCGAGGGCTGACCCCGCCCGGCGGCGGGATGACGTCCGGTTCGCGATTTTGCGCCGCCGACGTCGAGGGGTAACACCGCCGAAACACCCTGCGGGTTCTCTCTGGGGTTCCGAGTTCCCACCCAACAGGAGCGACCCACATGGCCTATCGGGCTGAGTACCTCTGGATCGACGGCACGGAGCCGACCGCCGAGATCCGGTCGAAGACCAAGATCCTCGCGGACGGCGCGGAGCCGGGGATCTGGGGCTACGACGGTTCGTCGACCAACCAGGCCACGGGCGACAACTCCGACGTCGTCCTGCAGCCGGTCTTCACCTGCCCGGACCCGATCCGCGGCGGTGACGACGTGATCGTGATGTGCGAGACCCTGCTCACCAAGGACCTCTCGCCCCACCCCACCAACACCCGGGCGCGGGCCCGGGCGGTCTATGAGACCTACGCCGACCAGGAGCCGCTCTTCGGGCTCGAGCAGGAGTACACGATGCTCGACCTGACCGGCTGGCCGGCGGGCTTCCCGTCCAACGGGTTCCCCGGCCCCCAGGGCCCCTACTACTGCGGCGTGGGTGCGTTGAAGATCCACGGGCGCGAGATCGTCGAGCAGCACACCACGATGTGCATCGAGGCAGGCCTCGCCATCTCCGGCACCAACGCCGAGGTCATGCCCGGGCAGTGGGAGTTCCAGATCGGCCCGGCCGACACCCTGGCCGTCGCCGACCACCTCTGGGTCGCCCGCTACCTGCTCTTCCGCCTGGGAGAGGCCCACGACATCGAGATTTCGCTGGCCGCCAAGCCCATGAAGGGCGACTGGAACGGCGCGGGGATGCACACGAACTTCTCCACCAACGCGATGCGTGAGGGGTACGACGCGATCATCGCGGCATGTGACGCGCTCGGGCAGCCCGAGGCGGTCGAGGCGCACCTGGCCGGCTACGGCGTGGGCATCGAGGACCGGCTGACCGGTCAGCACGAGACCCAGCGCTACGACCAGTTCAGCTACGGGGTGTCGGACCGCGGCGCGTCCATCCGCATCCCCTGGCAGGTGGAGCAGGACAAGAAGGGCTACATCGAGGACCGGCGCCCGAACGCCAACGCGGACCCCTACGTCATCACGGCCCTGATGACCGAGACGGTCTGCTCGGCGCTGGCGGACTGACCACCGCTGCACCGCGTCCACGTCCGTGACGACGGCCCCCGCCCCCTCGGGCGGGGGCCGTCCCACGTGGAACCGCCGCGGCGGTTCCGACGCGCCGGTGCGCCGTGCACACTGGTGACGTGCGAGGCGTCCTGGCCCTGATCGCCGTGGCGGTGGTGACCGCGGCCTGCGGCGCCGACGTGTCCGGCGCCCCGACCACGCTGCGGGTCCTCATGGCCGACGACTGGGCCGGCACCCAGGCGGTGGTCGACGTCGTGCGGACCTTCGAGGCCGACAACCCCGGGGTCACCGTCCAGGTCGTCGGACGGCCGTTCCACCAGATCCTCGACGGCCTCCGCGAGTCGATCGCCGGCGGCAGGCCGCCGGACGTGGTGCACCACCACGCCTTCGCGGCAGGTGCGACGGGCCTCGCCGAGCCCATCGACGACGCGTGGGGTCCGGACGGGCGCTTCGACGCCGACTCCTACGTCGCGGGAGCGCTCGAGGACGTGCGGTGGGGCGACGCCGTCTACGGGGTGCCACTCGACGTCAACGCCCTGTTCATGGTCGTCGACGCCGATCTCGGCGAGGTGCCGGAGACCTTCGCCGACGTGCGCCGGCTCGCGGCCCTCGCCACGGCCGGGGGACGTCGCGGCCTGACGGTGTCCTCGAACTCCTGGGAGGTCTACGGCTGGATCCGCGCGAACGGCGGCGAGCTCGTCGAGGTCGCCGCCGACGGGACCCCCACGTTCACCCTGGACAGCCCCCGGGTCGTCGAGGCCGTCGACTTCCTCGCGGGGCTGGTGGTCGACGGGATCGCGCACGGCCCGGTGAGCCGGAACCTCTCCCTCGACGCCGTCGAGCTCTTCCGCGCCGGCGACACCGCCATGCTGACCACCGGCACCTGGACCGTGGCGGAGCTGGAGCGGAGCCAGTCGTCACCGGCGCACCTCCTCGCGCCGCTCCCCGTCGGGCGGGAGGGGGATGCGCCCGGGTCGGTGCTGGGCGGCTCCAGCCTGTTCGTCGCCCGCGGGTCCGAGAACGGCGACCTCGCCCTCGACTTCATCGCCGCGTTGACCGACGACGAGGTCGCGGTGCGCCTCGCACTCGAGGAGGGACGGTTCCCCCCGCGTCCCGCGCTGTACGACGCGCTCGCCGAGGCCCCGGGCGCCGAGGTGCTGGCCGCGCAGCTGCCGTCCGCGCACCCGATGCGGCTGATCGCGTTCCCCGAGGCCGACACGGCGTTCCTCGCCGCCCTCGACCGGGTGCTGACCGGCCGGGCCGACGCGGCCACCGCGCTGGCGGACGCACAGGCGCACGTCGAGGAGGTGGTGGGGCGCTGACCGCACCCGCCGCGACGCCCCGCCGCCGCTGGCGGCCGACCAGCCTGCGGGTCAAGGCGTTCCTCGGGCTGGTGGCCGTCCTGGCGGTCGCGACCGGGGTCGGCGTCGTCATCGACGTGCGCACCACGGGCGACCGGCTGGACGAGCAGGCGGAGGCGCTGCTGGCCGACAACCTGCGCGTGGCGACCGCGCTGGTGGTCGACGAGCGGGACCAGCTGCGGACGGCGATGCGCTTCAACGTCCAGAACCTGCAGCTCCGCACCGCGGGCGGCATCGAGGTCGACGCCGAGCTGCGGCGCCAGATCAGCCTCGTCCAGCGGAACCTCGGCACCGACGGGATGGCCCTCGTCGACCGCGACGGCGCCGTGCTGGCCGCCGCCGGCCGCGCCCCGGCGGACGGCGCGTTCCGCGGTGACCCGCAGGACCCCGCCGCGGTGACGCTCGGCCGCACCCCGACCGGCACGCCGGCCGAGCTGGTCGGGGTGCCCCTCGACGCGGGCGCCTGGCTGGTCGCGGTGACCACCACGACCGACGCACGGGCCTTCGACCTGCGCCGGAAGCTAGTCGGCAACGAGGTCGTGCTCGTCCAGGACGGCATGATCCTCGGGTCCACCGCCGCCGACCCGGCGGTCCTGGCCGACGCGGCGCAGCGCCCCGAGGCCATCCACCCGCTGACCATCGACTCCCAGCCCGCGCTGCTGGGCTTCGCCCCGCTCGGCGACGACAGCTGGATCGGGGTCGCCACACCGCGCCTGCTGAGCGGGCTCGAGGGGGACCTCGCGGTCACGCGGCTGTGGGTCTTCCTCGGGCTCGTCGCCGTGACGCTGCTGGGCGGGAACGTGCTGATCCGCATGGCGACCCGTCCGCTCGCCGAGCTGACCGAGACCGCCGAGGCCGTGCGCCGCGGCGATCGGACCCGTCCCTTCACCGCCCGGTCGGACGACGAGGTCGGGCAGCTCGCGGAGACCCTCGAGGCGATGCGGACCGCCCTCGACGACCAGCTGACCGTGATCAGCGTCCAGGCCGACGCCATCCGCCGCGCCACCCAGCGCATCGTCACCGCCCGGGACGCCGAACGCCGTCGCATGGCCCAGGACCTGCACGACGGCGTCCAGCAGCAGCTCGTGATGCTGCGGCTGCGCGTCGGGATGCTCGACCCGACGACGACGGCGGAGGAGCTCGAGGACCTCGGCCGCGAGGTCGAGCGGGTGATCCAGGGGCTGCGGGAGACCGCCCGGGCCATCTTCCCGTCGATCCTCGCCGACCGCGGGCTGACCGGCGCGCTGTACTCGGTCGCCGCCGCGTCGCGCGTGCCCATCACCCTCCGGATGGACCCCGATCCCCTGCCCCGCCTGAGCGAAGCCATCGAGGCCGGCGCCTACTTCATCATCTCCGAGGCGGTGGCCAACGCCGCCAAGCACGCCGGCGCGTCGCGGGTGCGGGTCCGGGCGCTCCTCGACCACGAGCGGGTCGCGGTCGTCGTCGCCGACGACGGGCGGGGGTTCGACGTCGGCGTCGAGGCGGACGGGTCCGGCCTCCAGAACCTCCACGACCGCGCGGTCGCGCTCGGGGGCATCGCCCACGTCCACTCCGTGCCGGGGGACGGCACCGCGGTCGCGGCCTGGATCCCCCTCCGCCGCCCGTCAGTCGGGGGTGCGCTGCAGAAAGAAGAGCACCGCGGCCACGCGGCGGTTGAGGTCGTCCGCCTCGCGGAGGCCGAGCTTGCCGAAGATGGCGTTGGAGTGCTTCTCGACGGCCCGCTCGCTGATGACCAGGGCGTCGGCGATCGCTGAGTTGCCCTTGCCGGAGGCCATCAGGCCGAGGACCTCCATCTCCCGCGGCGTCAGCCCGGCGACCCGCGAGTTGGCCCTGCGGCGTCGCGCGGTCAGCAGCGCGTCGACGATCTTCGGGTCGAGCACCGACCCGCCCCGGTGCACCTCTGCGATCGCGCTGACCAGCTCGTCGGCGTCCCCCAGGCGCTCCTTCAGCAGGTAGGCCTTGCCCTCGGATCCGTCGCCGAGCAGCTCGAGGGCGTACTCCGGGTCGTGGTGCTGGCTGAGGATCACCACGCCGATCCCCGGGTCGCGCTCGCGCAGCCGGCGGGCGAGGGCGATCCCCTCGGTGGTGTGGGTCGGCGGCATCCGGACGTCGAGGACGGCGACGTCGACGTGGTGGTCGGCCACCACCGCCTCGAAGCCGTCGGGGTCCGTGGCGGTCCCCACCACCACGATGTCGTCCGAGCGCCGCAGCACCGTCTGGATCCCCTGGCTGACCAGGTAGTCGTCCTCGGCGATCGCGACCGAGATCACTCCTCCCCCTCCTCCGCACCTGCACCCGATGGTGGTGCCAGCACCACCATCGACAGCGACTTGCTAGCCGTATCGACCCGGCCCGGACCATCGCCGATGCTACTGGGTGTCACGGGGGCCATCGCCCAGGACGCGATGACCCGGTGGTGGTACCGCAGCGCATACCTTGGGGGGTGGCGCTGTGGTGCCGCCCCGTGCGCGCGGTCGGTGGTCTGCGCGGGGGGCTGCCGTACAGGGGGCGACCGTCGAATCGCCACCCGGACAGGTCTGTCGATACGATGCCGGACGCCCCAGCCGCAGTACGGGAAGGTCTGGTCAGTTCCATGGAGGCCCTCGACATCATCCGCATCGTCGGCGGAGTGGTGCTGTTCGCCGCCGCGTTCGCCATCGCCGCCCGACGGGTGAAGTACCTCGTCGACCTGGTCCGCGTCGCCCAGCCGATGCCCGACCGGGTCAAGGGCAGCGTGTGGCAGACCATCTGGTGGGAGGTCAAGCACGTCCTCGGCCAGCAGAAGCTGCTGAAGTGGACGGTGCCCGGCGTGCTGCACGCCTTCATCTTCTACGCGTTCATCGTCCACCAGACGCTGACGCTCGAGGCGATGATCGAGGTGTTCGACCCCGACGGGCACATCCCGTTCTTCGGGCCGGACCGCTGGTGGAGCGACCTCCTGGGGTTCGCCCAGGACTTCGTCGCCCTCCTGGTGCTGGTGGCGATCGTCGGGTTCGCCTTCATCCGGCTGGCCCAGGCCCCGCAACGGCGCGGCCGCCAGTCCCGGTTCAGCGGGTCGAACCTGGACCAGGGCTGGTACACGCTGTACTTCGAGTTCTTCCTCGTCTACTCCGTGCTGATCCTGCGCGGGGCACGGGTCGAGGAGGGCACGCTCCCCTACTCCGAGGGCGCGGCGTTCGTGTCGAGCTGGTTCGGGACGCAGCTGGCCGGCCTGTCGACCGACACGATCCACGTGGTCGCGGTCGTCGCCCTGCTGGTGCACATCGGGGTGTTCGGCGGGTTCCTGGTCTTCACGCTCTACTCGAAGCACCTGCACGTCCTGTCGATCGTCCCCCAGGTGGCCTTCAGCCGGACGCCGAAGGCCCTCGGGAAGCTCGAGGCCGAGAAGATCGACGTCGAGAACATGGGCGAGGACGACATCCTCGGCGTCGGCCAGATCGAGCAGTTCGGCTTCAAGCGCTTCCTCGACTTCTACTCCTGCACCGAGTGCGGTCGCTGCCAGTCCCAGTGCCCGGCGTGGAACACGGCCAAGCCGCTGTCGCCCAAGCTGCTGATCATGGACCTGCGCGACCACCTGTGGGAGGCGGGGCCCTACCTGCTCGACGGCGGCCGCGATGCCCACAGCGACGTCGACGTCCTGGGCATGATGCTGGTCGGCGACGAGCCCGGCCAGGACGACGCGGTCATCGACTTCGACGTGCTGTGGAGCTGCACGACCTGCGGGGCCTGCGTCGAGGAGTGCCCGGTCGACATCGAGCACGTCGACCACATCGTCGACCTGCGCCGCTACAAGGCCCAGATGGAGTCGAGCTTCCCGGCCGAGGCGGGGGCGATGCTCCGCAACATCGAGAACTCCGGCGACCCGTGGGGCGCCGGTGCGTCCAAGCGCCTGGAGTGGGCGCAGGGGCTCGAGATCCCCGTGCTCGGCCAGGACGTAGAGTCCCTCGCGGACGTCGACTACCTGTTCTGGGTCGGCTGCGCGATGGCGTTCGAGGACCGGTCGAAGAAGACGACCGTCTCGACCGCGCAGCTGCTCAAGGCCGCCGGCGTGTCCTTCGCGGTGCTGGGTGAGGGAGAGGCCTGCACCGGCGACCCCGCCCGCCGCCTGGGCATGGAGTACCTGTTCCAGATGATGGCCGAGATGAACGTCGAGACGTTCAAGGAGGCGGGGGCGGACCTCGGCGAGCCGGGGCGGCCGGGCACCAAGATCATCACCGCCTGCCCGCACTGCCTGAACACCCTGAAGAACGAGTACCCCGACTTCGGCGCCCACTTCGAGGTGATCCACCACTCCGAGATCCTGGCCCAGCTGATCGTCGACGGGAAGCTGTCGCCCCAGCGCACGGGCGTCGCGGGTCAGCGCATCACCTACCACGACCCCTGCTACCTGGGCCGCCACAACGAGATCTACGAGCAGCCGCGGTCGCTGCTCAGCTCCGTCGGCGACGTCGAGACCGTCGAGATGGAGCGGTCCCGCAACCACGGGTTCTGCTGCGGCGCGGGTGGGGCGAAGTTCTTCATGGAAGAGGTCGGCGAGCGCGTCAACCTCAACCGCGTCGACGAGGCCATCGCCACCCTGCGCGGCGACGGCCCGCCGGCGCCGGAGGACCGCCAGGACGTCCTGGCCGTCGCCTGCCCGTTCTGCAAGAACATGCTCGACGACGGCGCGAACGACCGGGTGTCGGACGGGACCCTCGCCGAGGGGCAGATGGCCGTGCTGGACGTCTCCCAGGTGCTGGCGCAGACGTTCCTGCCGGACGAGGGCGGGGCGCTCAGCGATTCGGAGGACCCCGAGTACGAGCCGGCTGAGTAGGGGGTCGTGCCGTGCCCAGCCGTCGTGAGCAGATCGTCATGTCGGACGAGGAGGTCCTCGGGTTCCTGTCCGAGGAGCGCACGGTCGCGTGCGCATCCAACGGGCCCGAGGGGTGGCCCCACGTCGTGCCGCTCTGGTACGTGGTGCGGGGGCCGGCGTCGGCGGCGACGGTCTGGGCCTGGACGTTCGCCAAGTCCCGGAAGGTCGTGAACCTCGAGTCGGACCCGCGGGCGACGCTGCAGGTGGAGGCCGGCGAGACCTATGACCAGCTGCGCGGGGTGATGCTCGAGACCGAGGTGGTCATCCACCGGGATCTCGAGGTTGTGACCGCGCTCGGGTTGGAGATCATGGCCCGCTACGCCGGCGGGTCGGTGCCCGAGGGGGCGGAGGAGGGGGTGCGTCGGCAGGCGGAGAAGCGGGTCGGGTTGGAGTTCGTGGAGCGCTCCCGGGCGTCGTGGGACCACCGCAAGCTCGGCGGTACGTACTAGGTCGTCGGGACGCGGGCGGGGCGCCTCGCCGCAGTTCCTCGGTCTGTCATCTTTGTCTCGCGTGCCGCAACGAAGGTCACAGGCCTACACCGAGGGACCCTCCCCGCCACAGAGGTCCGTCATGTTCGTTGCGCGGGGCGGCACGAACGTGACAGACCTTGCCGGGCTTGATGTGCAGCCGACCGCGTCGCGCCGGGTGCGCTGACGCCTCAGCTGCCGGGCACGGCCGGGTTGTCGAAGTTCCGGAAGTACTGGCTGGCGGTCGGCCCGCGCTGGCCCTGGTACTTGCTGCCGAGCTCGGCGTCGCCGTAGGCGTGGGCCGCCTCGCGGTCCAGCTGGAAGAACGCGAGCTGGCCGATCTTCATCTGGGGGTAGATCGCGATGGGCAGGTTCGCGACGTTCGAGAGCTCGAGGGTCAGCCAGCCCGAGAACCCGGCGTCGACGAACCCCGCGGTGGCGTGCACGAGCAGGCCGAGGCGTCCGAGGGAGCTCTTGCCCTCGATCCTCGCGACCAGGTCGCGGGGCAGGGTGACCTTCTCGTACGTCGACCCGAGCACGAACTCGCCGGGATGGAGGATGAACGGCTGGTCGTCGGCGACGGTGACCGGGTCGGTCAGGCCCGGCTGCTCCTGGCGCACGTCGATGTAGGGGTACAGGTGGTTGTTGAACACCCGGAACTCGGCGTCCACCCGCAGGTCCACGCTCGACGGCTGGATGGCGTTCGCACCCAGCGGGTCGATGATGATGCGCCCCTGGTCGAGGGCCTCGCGGATGGACTGGTCGGACAGGATCACGCCGGTTCCCCTGGCTCGCGGGCAGGACGGTGACGGATCCTACGCGGCGCCCGTCCACACCCACATCCGCCGATTGCCCCCACCCCCGCACCCGCCTATCATCAGCCCCTCCCGCGGGTGTAGTTCAATGGTAGAACACCAGCTTCCCAAGCTGGATACGGGGGTTCGATTCCCCTCACCCGCTCCAGTCAAAAGCCCAGGTCAGAGGCCATTTCGAGCCTCATGGGCCGCAGTCCAAGACGCGCCGCGTGCCAACTTCGTGCCATAACTGCTGGCACAGAGGGCCTAGACTTCGCTGCGCGATGGCTGGGCGTGCCAGGCGACAGAGCGGCGGCTCGATCCGCCGGCTCAAGAGCGGTCGCTGGCAGGCGCGGGTCCGCGAGCGGGCGACCGGGCGGTACGTGACCCTCGGCACCTTCGTGACCAAGGCCGACGCGGACGCGGCGCTGACCACGGCGAAGCGCGACGTCCTGCACGGCGGTTTCGTCGCGCCCGAGCGCGGTCGGGTCACCCTTGCCGAGTACGCCGACGACTGGCTCGAGCACCACCCCACCCTCGCGCCGAGCACCCGGAACCTGTACCGCAACCTGCTGGACCGCCACCTGCTCCCCCATCTCGGCGGCGCTGCTCTCGGGGACATCGAGCCGACCACCATCGAGCGGTGGTACGGCACCCTGGGCACGACGACCACGCCGGGCCAGCGGGCGAAGGCGTACCGGCTGATGCGGACGGTCCTGAACCACGCGGTGAAGAACCAGCGGATCGTCCGCAACCCCTGCATGATCGACAAGGGCGGGCACGAGTCCACGCCCGAGCGGCCCGTCGCGACCATCCCGCAGGTGCTCGCCCTCGCCGAGGCGATGCCCGAGCGGTTGCGCGCGGCGGTGCTGATCGCGGCGTTCGGCAGCCTGCGGGTCGGCGAGGTGGCCGGGTTGCGTCGCGAGGACGTCGAGATGGCGACCGGCCGGGTGCGGGTGGTCCGCCAGGTCCAGCGCCTGGGCGACGGACGGATGGTGGTGAAGGAGCCGAAGGCGGGCAGCCAGCGGACGGTGACGCTGCCGCCCCAGGTGATGGAGGTGCTGGCCGAGCACCTGAAGACCTTCACCGGTCCGGATCCCGAGGACTACGTCTTCACCCGGCCGCGCGGCTCGCCCTTGCACCACCTGTACGTCAACCGGTTCTGGAGGGATGCCCGGACGGCTGTGGCGGCCGAGGACCCGACCCTCCCGAAGGACCTCCACTTCCACGACCTCCGCGGGACGGGGGCGACCCTGGCCACCGCTGAGGGGGCGTCGCTGAAGGAGGTCATGAACCGGCTCGGGCACCGCAGCACCCGGGCGGCGCTGATCTACCAGCACGCCACCGAGGACCGGGACAAGGCCATCGCCGGCCTGCTGGGGAAGGCGATCGACCAGGCGAAGGGCTGAGCCGGCGCTCATGGGTGGCGCCGCTCGATGCGCTGCGGCAAGAGGACGTAGATGGCCGGTCCTGGCCGCGTCGCCGCGCGCAGGATGGCCTCGAGGTTGTCGATGACCCTCGCGACCTGCTCGGGTCCGGTGAGGTTGCCGTGCGGCAGCGTGAAGATCTTGACCTGCCAGCGGTCGACGACCGCACGTTCCAGGGCACGCCGACGGATGCGCGCGTCGGCGGTGATGACTGCCCATTCCTCCTCACCCGCTCGTGTGAGCCACTCGACGTCGGTGATGAACTGCTCACGCTCTCCATACACATCGAAGAGCGTCCGGACGACGAGGTCGTGCTCCTGAAGAGCGGCCGACACCTGGTAGCGCCCGATGTCGCGGTCGAGCAGGAAGTCGACCACGGTGCGGGCGACTAGTTGGAAGCGACGCGGATGGCGTCCTCGAGGTCATCACGGGGGATCTGGAAGTCCTTCGCGATGTCGGCCATCCGCTCGCCCGCGCGCCACCGGGCGAGCACGGCGTCCAGCGGTGCGCGGCCGCGGACGAAGAGCGGGCGCCCGCCGGCCTGCTCGGGCCGGATCCGGAGTAGGTCGTCATCGCCGTACGGAAGGGAGAGAGCCGAGGCCAAGCCGTCGTCGCCGTACGTGATCCGCCGCAGGTAGTCACGGACGACGTCCGCAAACACCAGCTGGTTGTCGACAACCCGGGTCAGCCCAGCGAGGTCCTCAGCTGCCTCGGTGTCGACGGCGCCTGAGACCACGTAGTCGTAGAGGATCACCGCTCCATCCGAGTACAACCGACGAGAGGCGAGCGCGTGGTCGAGCCCCACCTCCTCCTCCAGGACCGGGACGGCCTGGCGGATGTGCTGCAGCGACACGCCGGCCTTGCGGAACGCCGCGAGCACCATGCCCTCCGCCAACCCGATGAACGGGATCGAAGGATGCCCACGGTCGGCCGGCAGCGCCGTGATGACAGGGTCGCCGGATACCCGTCGTCCGGGCTCGGCGTTCACCTCGTAGCCCATGGCCCACGCGCGGAACGTGCTGGAGGGCACGCGCACGTAGCGGGCCGCTTCCGCCACCGTGTACAGCGGCACGACGAACCGGACGTCGTTCACGACCTGCGACCGTGCCTCCACGGTGACCATGCTACGACCGTCCTCGCTGCGGCCAACCGGTATCCACAGGAGCTGACTGCCCGCTAGAGGTGACGGGTGGGAGGTCACCCGAAGGAGAACCGGCCGCGCGCCTCTCGAACCGAATGGGGGCCCGGTCGGGCTCAACGGGGAACAGGCTTGCGACGGTTGGCGTCGAGCCAGGTCTCGATGTCGTCGGGGTTTCGTGCTCTCGCGTCATGTACCCGCGCGTCGCGGGGAACGAGCGACCTCAGTCTTCGTGGCGCTCCCGTCCGCACCCAAGCCGCACATCCGACCGGCTCCCGCGACTGCGGCGACCGGCTGCCTGTGCATCCAGGCACGCGGTATCGGCTGATCTTCGAGGGCTCGTGTACTGCGAGGGACGTGTCCAGGTGGCGACGGTCCTGTGGGGACGCCCGGTACGTGGGTCTACCCGCCCACGCCTCGTCGCGATGGGTGGATCGGGAACAGGTCGTCGGGCATCTCCTCGTCGACGGACTCGATGCGGACGTCGTGCCCTCGACCGGGGCGGCTGCCGCCGATCTCCTCGATCAGCACGCACACCCCGGTCTGGATGTCGAGGCGGACGCGGGTGGCGGCGGGGTGGACGAAGCCGTCCGGATGACGGAGCCGCATGCCATCCGCGGCCAGGCGTTCGTCGATGAGCGCGCCGTACAGCAGCGTGCAGCAGTCACATCGCGGGTGGTACTCGCGGGTTGGTCTGAGGACGGCCTGGAGGGACTGGCGACCGTGGTGGGTGACGGAGGTGACGTCGTCGACGTCCGCCCCAACGCCGTCGTGGCCGTCGGCGAGCTCGACGGGGTCCAGCAGCGCCACCCACGTGTAGTTGTTGAACATCGGTGCGTCGTAGGCGGTCCGGGACCGGTACCCCCGCGGTGAGCGGACCAGTCCGTCGGCGTCGATCTCGATGTCGCGGTCAGCCGGTGGGGGTGGGACGGAGGACGGCTGGCCGGTCGAGGTGAGCAGCACACCGTGGTCAGGGGCCTCCTGGATGACGCGGATGAGGTCGCCGTCCAGCGTCTCGACTCTGACGAGGTCGGGGCGACGCAGCCATGCTCGGATCCCGTCGTCGTGGCGCTGGACCGTTGGGGTGCGGGTCAGCGTGAAGCGCAGCGTCGTCCACCGCCAGGGGGAGGACCTGGCGAGCGCGCGGAAGTCATCGACGGTGGGATCGATGCATCCAGGCTACGGCCCGTACGCCATGGTGGATCTCGACGGCCCGCTCTGATGGGCTGTGGGCCTAGGATTGCCCCATGGCGTTCGAGCGCATCACGGTCAGCCCGGATCGCATGGGTGGACGGCCGTGCATCCGTGACCTGCGGGTCACCGTGTCGATGGTGCTGGGGCAGTTGGCGGCTGGCCGTCCACGGAACAGCTCCTCGCCGACTACCCGTACCTCGAGCGCGAGGACGTGAGGGCCGCGCTGGAGTACGCGGCTGCGGTCGTGGACCAGCGCGACCTCCCGGTGTCCAAGCCGGCGTGAAGCTGCTGCTCGACGCCAACCTCTCGCCGAGCGTCGGACGAGTTCGCCGACGCCCTCGCGGGGGCGTGATCACCGAGGGACCGATCCTGCTGGTCCGCATGTCATACGGTGATACGCTCACCGTATGACGATGTTGAGCTTCCGGATCGACGATGCGGTCGCGCAGGACGCGCAAGCGTGGGCGGACCGGCTTGGCGTGGACCGCTCCGAGGTGCTGCGCGAAGCGCTGCGACGACACCTGCACCGACTCGCCAGTGAGGCGGACGCGCGCACCTGGGAGCAGCAGCCGTTGGGGGAGGGCGAGCGTTCCCTGGGCGAGGTCGCCGATTGGGGTCCGGCGGAGGACTGGTCGGACTGGGCCGATGCAGCGCGGTGAGATCTGGTTCGCCGCCACACCGGGCGGTGATCGACCAGTGCTGGTGCTGACCAGAGATCCCGTTGCCGACCGCATCGGGTCCGTGGTCGTGGCGGCGCTGACTCGAACCCGTCGCGGGTTGGTGTCGGAGTTGAACCTGTCCGCGGCCGACGACGGTGTGCCGAGCGACTGCGCCGTCAACTTCGACAACATCCACACGTTGCCGCGGGGGTCGCTGCGCCGTCGGGTCACCCAGCTGTCCCCGATGCGGATGGCTGAGGCGTGCGGGGCACTGGCCGCCGCGACCGGCTGCTGAGCGACCCCCAACGACGGATCGCAGAGGTGCGGTCGTCCCCCGCTTCTACACCTCCATGCTCGAGATCCTCGAGAACGGTCTGTTGGACACGCCGTACTCGGTGACCGAGGCGCCGGTGATCTTCGAGCTCGCGCAGCGGACGTCGATGGCCGGCGCCAGGTGCTCCGGCTGACCGATCAGGGCAGGGCGGTGTTCGAGATCCTCGATCGCCGTTCGGCCGAGCAGGTCGCAGCCCTACCTGCCCGGTTCCCAGGGCTGCCGGCGGCGCACCACGAGGACCAGAGCCGCGACCCCCGCGCCGAGTGCTGCCCCGATGGTGTTGGCGAGCCAATCGCCGGTCGAGCACGATCGCCCGAGGGCCGGGACGACGGCTTGGATCAGCTCGATCAGGCATGAGAGGGCGCTCGCGCCGAGCGCGACGCGCAGGGGTCGTCGGCTGGCGACGCCGAAGATGAGCCCTGCCGGGACGACGAGGACCACGTTCGCCATGAGCTCGACGGCCCCCAGCGTCGGCAACGCCCACTCGATCGCGCAGCCGACCGCGAGGTCGCGGTCCGTGGGGACGAGGGTGAGGGCGAGGACGGGGAGGGTGCTCGCCAGGCCGAGCCACACCGCCAGCCGGGGTCGCCCGACGAGCGCGTACCCGACGAGAGGGCCGATGACGATCAGCGCGCCGAGCGCAGCGGTCGTGAGCCAGGGGTGCTCGACCAGGAACGTGGTGATCACCCGGTCACGCTAGTACCCGAGCCCGGCTACCCCTGTCACCCGGAGGGGCGCAGCTCAGCGCGCCACGACGGTGCCCTCCATCCCGGCGGTGCGGTGGCCCCCGATCCCGCACCAGTAGCGGTAGGTGCCGGGCTCGAGGTCGATGACCGCGACGTACCGACCCGGGGACGACGCCTGCAGGACGGGGCGTCCGTCGTCGTGCCCCTCCAGGACCACGTTGTGCGCAGGACCGTCGGATGGCATCTCCAGCGCGACGGATGCCGATCCAGCAGGGAGGACCCGCGGGGCTCGGGTGAAGGCGACCCCCTCGGCCGTCCAGGTGCCGTCCACCTCGGTGGCGGGGTCCTCGGTGCCGATGACCTCGGACAGGGGCGACGTGACGTCGGCGAATCCCCCGCCGCCGACGAACCACCCCGTCAGCAGTGCGCCGACGACGAGCAGGGCGAGGCCCTGGGCTACGCGCTGGGGGCGTCGACCACGATCAGCCGCACCCGCCTGCCGGTCGTCCCCCTCCATCCGCGCTCCCTCGGATCGTCTGCACGCAGGCTACCGACGGTCTCGGGCACGGGAGCCAGACCTCCAGGCGCCCCAGCACGACCGCCTGACCCACGCCGTCGAACGCCCACCCCGCCCACGTCGCGGCACCGACCCGACCGCGAGGACGGCCACCAGCCAGGCCGGCCGGCCCGCAGCGTCCGGCCCCGTCGCGACGCCACGATCCGTCCCGTCACCGCGCACGCGCCGCCGCCACCGCGGCGGTCTGCAGGTCGTGCGAGTCCACCCCCGAGATGGTCGAGCATGCGCGGGATCGTGCCCTCCCGCAGCTCGCAGGCGGCGGCGACCACGTCCGCGCCGGTCAGGGACCCGCCCCGGCGGCGAGACCCACCCCGTCGCCCACCCCGTCCGGGGCGTCGAGGGCCGCGAGCAGCTGGTGCTCGGCATCTGGTTCGTCCAAGCCGAGGGCCACGGCCTCCTGCTCGGCGGCCTCCAACAGATCCTTCACCGCCCGCATGCGCTGCAGCAGTCGTCGCATCACCCATCGACCTCCTCATCGTGACGGGCCGCCCGTCTGAGCCGCGTCGCGTGCTTCCGGTGTGCCGCCTGGGCGCTGACGCCCAGGGCCTCGCCCACCTGCGCCCAGGTCCAGCCCCGCTGGACCGCGACGCGCACCGCGCGGACCTCGAGCGTTCCCGCGAGCCGACGCAGGGCCACGACGGCGGCCAGCGCGGCCACGGGGTCGTCCGGTGCCGGGACGGTGATCCTGGTCGGGAGCTTCGACGTCAACATGTGTTGATGCCGGACGTGTGGGTGCGTGGGGGCCGTGGATCCACGACCCGGACGGTGGGGGGTCACCGTCCGGGCGGGCTGACCGCTACGCGCTCGCGGCTGCGGCGAGCGTGGCGTCGCAGATCGCGCCCTCGCCTCCCAGCGCGATGACCTCGGCGGGGTCCAGCCGGGCGATCTCGTCCAGGACGACGGTCGGCACGTACTGGTCGTCCCCGGGGCCGATCCGGGCGCGGAGGTGGCGCGGCTGGGCGCAGTGGGCGCGCGCCCCCTCGCCCCCTCCGCCGATGGCGCACCGGTCCTCGCCGACCCGGACGGCGGGGAGTTCGCGCTGCGGACGACCTGACCCGCGTCAGGTTGGGCCGGCGACGAGGCACGGCGCACCGGCCAGCGACCCGCTGGGTGCGACCCGACGCTGCCACGGCTGGTTCACCCCGCGGTCCGCCACGAGGCCGTGCCCTCAGATGGCCGGCGTCCGCCTCGCCGGCTGTGTGGGGGAAGGCTGAGCGGGTCAGGACAGGCCGGCCAGGTTCGTCAGCATCACCGCGAGCAGGTGGTCGCGATCGGCGTCGTCGATCCGGTCGTCGTCGACCTGGAGGGTCAGCCACACCCCGTCGACCAGGACGCGGGTCTCCGACAGGACCTGCCCGTCGCTCGGGAACCGGATGCGCGTCCGCAACCCGGTGTACGGGCCGACCGGTACCTCCTCGACCGACACGACCTCGGTGCGCTCCGACCCGCCGTCCCGGAGGGAGTTCTCGTAGGTCGTGCACGCCCGGTAGGCGTCGACGACCTGGCGCTCTAGCGCCTCACCGTCCCCGACGACCTCGACGGCCGACGCGCCGATGGCGTTCCCCGACCCGCTCTCGTCGAAGTGGAACCGCTGGGCGGCCGCGCCGAACAGCGCCGGGTCCAGCTCGCGCTGGCACACGTCGAACAGGGCGGCGGGGTGCCCGAGGGAGTCCGGGCGTGCGAAGCCGGTGTCCTCCGTCTCGATCCAGCCGCCGTCGTCCGGCAGGTCGCCGACGTCGAACAGGGCACCGGCCAGCACGTCGGGATCGGACAGGTCCACCGACTCCGGGAGCTCGGCGGCCGCCACCTCCTCGAGCGGGGGCACCGCGCCGCCCTCGTCCCCCAGCGCCAGGACCGCGCCGACCGCTCCGAGGACGAGCACGGCGAGGCCGAGCGCCGCCCACGCCACCCGTCGTCCCCGGCCGATCCGCGTCGCGACGGCGGGACCCCCGGAGGGGCCGACGGCCGGTGCGGCTCCGCCGCCCGCGAGGCGGTCGGCCACCTGCCGCAGGTGCGCGGCGACGAGGGCCAGATCCTGCGGGCGCGCGGCGGGGTCCTTCTGCATCAGCGCGGCGACGACCTCGGCGACCTCGGGCGGATGCCCGGCGGCGCGCAGGTCCGGGGGCGGCTGCAGGGCGATCCGGGACAGCAGCGCCATCACGTTGTCCTCGGCACCCGGCAGGTACGGCGGGTGCCCGAGCGCCAGCGTCGCCAGGGTCGAGCCCAGGCTGTAGGCGTCCCCCGCCGGGGTCGCGGGCTTGCCGTCGATCTGCTCGGGCGGGGCGTGCAGCAGGCTGGCGGTGACCTTGCCGCCCGTCGCGGTCTCGTCGACCAGCCGCGCGATGCCGAAGTCCGACAGCTTCGGCACGCCGGTCGACGACACCAGCACGTTGGCCGGCTTGACGTCCCGGTGCAGGACGCCCGACCGGTGCGCCGTGGCCAGCGCGTCGGCCAGGTCGGCACCGAGGCGCAGCAGGGCGACGGGGTCCGGTCGCTCGCCCGCGTCCAGCCGATCCTGGAGGGTGCCGCCGGACTCGTGGCTCATCACCAGGTACGGCCGCCCGTCGTCGGTGGTCCCCGCGGAGTGGACGGTCACGATGTTCGGGTGCCCGTCGACCTGCCCCAGCGCACGGCACTCCCGCTCGAAGGCCCGCACGGCATCGGCGTCCCCGTGCAGCGTGGTGAGCACCTTCACCGCCACCACGCGGTCGAAGGGGTCCTCGACGGCGCGGAAGACCTCGGCGAAGCCGCCGACGCCGATCCGCTGGAGGTCCCTCAGTCCGGGGATCGACGGTGCGGGCATCAGGCGGGAGTCTCCCCCGTCCCGTCACCTCTCGATCCGTCCACCTGGCCGGGTCGTTAGCCTCGGGTCGATGCGACTGCCTCACGACGGTCAGCGGCGACGACCGGTCCTGCTGGCCGTCCTCCTCGCCGTCCTACTGGGCGCGTGCGGGTCGTCCGGGGCGACGAGCGCGCCGAACGCCACCGCGCGCTGCGACGCACCCGAGCTCCCCCCGGTGCAGTTCGGCAGCCACCTGATCGGCGACGCCGAGCCGCCGGTCCCCTACTCCTCGGTGCCACCGTCGTCGGGGTGGCATGCCTCGGGCGCCCTCGACATCACCGCCTACCCGCCGTCGAACCCGCTCAGCGAGCCGCAGCAGGTCAGCGTCCTCGAGGCCGGGGCGGTCGTGGTCACCTACCGCGGGCTCACCGACGACGACGTGGCGACCCTGGTCGAGCACGTCCAGACCGCGCACCCCGGACAAGCCGCGACGACGCCGTACGACCGGCTCGACGACGGGCAGGTCGCGCTCGCCGGCTGGGGCGTGGTGCAGCGCTGCCACGGGGTCGACCTCGACTCCATCGACGCGTTCGTCGCCGCCTACGCCGTGGAGGACCCGTTCGTGCCCGGCACCGACCGCACACCGCGACCGCGGGTCAGTCCCGGGGCCGACTGACCCGCCCGCGCTCAGCTGGAGGGTGCGCTCGTGGGATCGAGGAGCGCCCGCGTGGCGACGGTGAACGGGACGGGATCGGCGAGGATCGCGGTGAGGTCCGCCGCGGGGACCGGGCGGCCGAACAGGAACCCCTGGCCCAGGTCGCAGCCGAAGCTGCGGACCTGTCGGGCCTGCCCGCTGGTCTCGATGCCCTCGGCCACCGTGGCGAGGGCCAGGGCCCGGGCGATGCCGACGACCCCCCGGGCGATCACGTCAGCGCGGTCATCGTCGCCGAACCGCTCGACGAACACCCGGTCGATCTTCAACAGGTCGACCCGGAAGCGGTGCAGGTGGCCGAGGGAGGACTCACCGGTGCCGAAGTCGTCGATCGCGAGGCGGACGCCCATCTCGCGGAGCGTCGCGAGGTGGTCGGCCACCGCGTCGATGTCGGCGACGAGCGCCGTCTCGGTGATCTCCAGGTGGACCGACCTGGCCGGCACGCCCGTCCGCGCCAGCAGCACGCGCAGGTGGTCGACCACCCCTGGGTCGCCCAGGTCGAGCGCCGACACGTTCACGGCCAGCACGAAGTCGTCGTCGGCCTGGCCCGCCGACCGCCAGCCCGCAAGCTGGTCGCACGCCTCGGCCAGCACCCACCGGGTGATCACCTGGATGCAGCCGTAGGCCTCGGCCGCGGCGATGAACTCCGCCGGCGGCACGGTGCCGCGGGCCGGGTGCTCCCAGCGGACCAGCGCCTCGACGCCGGCGAGGTGGCCGCTCCGCAGGTCGACGACCGGCTGGTACACGAGCCGCAGCTGCCCCCCCTCCACCGCGGCGGCCATCTCGGCGCAGAACCGCCGCGAGGTGCGCTGGTGGCGGACCGAGGCGAGGGAGTGGCCGGACAGGTAGGCGGTCAGCTGGCCGATCAGCACGAAGCCCACCAGGCGGGTCACCCAGTTCGCGGCGGCCTGCCCAGCGCCGGTCGCAGCCTCCAGCGGCGTGAGCGGACCGGCGAGGAGACCGGCGAGCAGGGCGACGGCGAGCGCGCCACGCGCGCGGAACCGGAACGCGGCCAGGATCACGGGGACGTAGAACAGGTGCGGGACGGCGGTCTTCGATCCCCCGGCCGCGTACGTGCCCACCCAGGCGACCGCGACCACCCCGAGGATGACGGTCCACGCCACCCCGGTGTCGCCGGTCGTGACGGCGTCGGAGGTGCCGGGATCGCGCACCCGTGGTGCGCGGGTCGGGCGGGGTCCGGGCATGGCACCTCTCGATCGGCACGTGCAGGGCCTGGCTGAGCGGCCACGCTGCGGCGACATGTCCGGATGGCCAGGCCAACACTGGAAGAACGGGTCGCGTCGTGCAGGAGCGAGGCCTCGCAGGGGCGAACTGCACCGGTGGACACCGTGTTCGCCACCGACCCCGAGGAGCCGTCGATGTCCCCAACCCTCCGCCGCCCCGTGCCGCTCGTGGCACTGCTCGTCCTGTGCCTGGCCGCCGCCCTGGCGCTGACCGCCCCACCCGCCGACGCCCAGCCCGCGTGGGCGCCGGCCGACTCGGCCACCATCCACCCCGGCACCCAGACCTACACCGAGGGTGCGCAGTGCACCGCCAACTTCGTGTTCACCGGCGGCGGTGAGGTCTACATCGGCCAGGCCGCCCACTGCTCTGGCACCGGCGGGCAGACCGAGACCGACGGCTGCCTGGCCGGGTCCCTCCCCCTCGGGACGCCCGTGGAGATCGACGGCGCGTCGCGGCCCGGCACGTTGGCCTACAACTCCTGGCTCGCCATGCAGCAGGCGGGCGAGACCGATCCGGACGCCTGCGCGTACAACGACTTCGCGCTCGTCCGCGTCCACCCGGACGACCACGACCTGGTCAACCCCTCCCTCCCCGTCATCGGTGGTCCGGTCGGCCTCAACACCGACGGCACCGCCGCCGGCGAGCTGATGCACTCCTTCGGCAACTCGAGCCTGCGCCTCGGCATCGAGACCCTGAGCCCCAAGCTGGCGGTGTCCCTCGGCACCTCCGGCGGCGGCTGGACCCACACCCACTACGCGGTCAGCCCCGGCATCCCCGGTGACTCCGGGTCCGGCTTCCTCGACGACGAGGGGAACGCCGTCGGCGTGCTGTCCACCCTGGCCATCGCGCCCCTCCCCGCCTCGAACAACGCGAGCGACCTGAGCCGCTCGGTCAGCTACATGGAGGCCCACGGTGGCCCGCAGGTCGACCTCGCCCTCGGGACCGAGCCGTTCACCCCGCTGATCGTCGGCGGTGGCCTGCCAGCCCTCCCCGGACTCGGCTAGCAGCCCTCCGCCAGCCGACCGACGACGTCCCGACCCACGACCTGGGTCGGGACGTCGCACGTGCGGGGCCGATCAGATCCCGATGACGCTGCCGGTCGTCAGCCCCGCCAGCCCCCAGACCCCGAGGGCCAGGCCGAGCACCACCTTCACGTACGCCGACCGGATGGCCGGGGCCTTCTCCGGGGTGCCGTCCTCGTCGACCGGCTGGCCGGGGAACACCCCGTCACGTCGGTAGGCGAGGAGCGCCAGGCCGGTGCCGAACGCCATGGCGGCACCGACGGCGAGCAGCACCCAGTTGGCCACGTCGGCCCAGGTCTCCGGGGTCATGCCCCCACGCTAACCGTCCTCGTCGGGACCGGCCGTCCCCACGCCGACCCCGACGGGCTCGCGCGGTGCGGGCTGGGCGGGGGGAGGGGTGGGCACGGTCCGGCGCGACCGGACGACCGCCCGCCAGATCCCGAAGGCGACCAGACCGATCACCAGGAACGGGGCGATGAACGTGGCGGCGATGATGAGCGCGCCGACGGTGGTGATGAAGGTGTCGACCGCGTCCTCGATGTAGGGCGTCAACCCGCCGGGCTCCTCGATCGGCTCGACGTCGGTGGGCTCCGCACCGCGCTCGTGGATCTGGACGGTCAGGGTCGAGAAGGCGCTCCGGTCCCCCAGCAGGTTGAGGCGGCCGGTGATCTGCTCGATCTGGGCCTGGATGTCGTCGAGCTGCTGCTGCACGGCGATCGCGTCGGTGACGCCGGCGGCCTCCTCGAGCAGCCCGAGGTAGAAGCGCTCCTGGGCCTGCAGGTTGCGGCGGCGCGACTCGAGGTCGGTGTACTCCGCGGTGACGTCCTGGCTGGTGATGTTCCGGTCGACGACGGTGCCGGCGTCGCCGAGGGAGGTGAGGAGGTCCTCGAAGTTCCGGACTGGGATGCGGATCGTGACCTGGCCGCGGGTGAGGGTCTCGTCGTCCGGCCCCTCTTCGGTGGAGGACGACGTCCCGGACACGTGGCCGCCGAGGGCCTGGGCGCGGGCGACGATCTGGCCGAAGGCGCTGTCGAAGTCGCCGGGCTCGACCTCGACGGTGACCGTCCCCTCCTTGATGATCCTCTCGCCGGTCGTGGCCGTGTCCGGCGGCAGGACGGGCGCCGCGTCGGCCCCGTCGTCACCCTCTGCGGTGGGCGCCGGGGCATCCTGGCCGTCGGCTGCCTCGCCGGCGGCGAGCCCCACCTCGCGGTCCTCGGCGGCGTCGTCGCCGTCGGCTGCCTGCTCGACCGCGGTGGCGGCCGCCTCGACCTCGTCGGTCGCGGCGCTGTCATCGCCGGAGTCGCTCGCGCTGCAGGCGGCCACGGCGAGCGCCAGCAGCAGGGCCACGACGAGCAGCCGCCGGGCGGGTGGGGCGGGGCGGGGGTGCGCGGTCATGTCGGATCCCTTCGGGCGTCGGTGCGGATGTGCGCGGTCCGACGCCGTCGGGGACTCGAGGGTTGCACCCCGCTCAGAGAGCGCCCGGCGGTGGACCTGGCGGGGCACCCACCGCACCGGGGGCCGGTGCGCCGCGCGGACCGGGCGTGCGGGCCAGGTTCGCGAAGCGGGAGTGGTGGCCGAGGAAGGACAGCCGGATGTTGTCGAGGCGGCCCGAGCGGTGCTTGGCGATGATCAGCTCGGCCTCACCCTTCGCCTCGGTCTCGGGGTTGTAGACCTCGTCGCGGTAGATGAACCCGACGATGTCGGCGTCCTGCTCGATCGCGCCGGACTCGCGCAGGTCGCTCAGCATCGGTCGCCGGTCGGTGCGGTCCTCGGGCTTGCGGGACAGCTGCGACAGGGCGATGACCGGGCAGCCGAGCTCCTTCGCGAGGACCTTCAAGCCACGGGAGAACTCAGCGACCTCCTGCACGCGGCCGTCGGACTTCGACTTGTGGGACTCCATCAGCTGGAGGTAGTCGACGACGACCAGGCTGAGGCCGTGGCGCTGGTGGATGCGGCGGCACTTCGAGCGGATCTCCATCATCGACACGCCAGGGGTGTCGTCGATGAACAGCGGCGCCTCGGCCAGCTTCCCCATCGCCTTGCTCAGCTTCGGCCAGTCGTCGGCCTTGAGCTTGCCGGTCCGCATCCGGTCGGAGTCGATGCGCGCCTCGGCGCTCAACATGCGGTTGACGATCTCCATCTGGCTCATCTCGAGGCTGAAGATCACCGCGGGCTTTCGCTGCGACGCGGTCACGTGGCTGATGATGTTCGTGACCAGCGTCGACTTCCCCATCGCCGGACGCGCCGCGAGGATCACCAGCTGGCCCGGCTGCAGGCCGCTGGTCAGCTCGTCGAAGTCGGTGAAGCCCGTCTCGAGCCCGGTGATCGTGGAGTCGGAGTCGTGCAGCTTCTCGATCAGGTCGAACGCCTCGAGCAGCAGGTCCCGCATGGGGACGAACTCCCCGCCGCGCTGGTTGTTGGCCAGCTCGAAGACGAGCGCCTCCGCCTCGTCGACGGCGTCGACACCGGTCTTCTCGAGGTCGAAGCCCAGCCGCGTCATCGTGCTGCCGGCCTCGATCAGGCGCCGCTTGAGGGCCCGGTCGTTGACGATGCGGGCGTAGTAGACGGCGTTCGCGGGCGTCGGGACCTGCGCGGAGATGTCGGTGATCGCGAGCGCCCCGCCGACGTCCTCGAGCTTGCCGCGGTGCTGCAGCTCGTCGGCCAGCGTGACCGAGTCGACCGGCTCTCCCTTGTCGTAGAGGTCCCGCATCGCCTCGAACATCGTGCGGTGCGCGCCCCGGTAGAAGTCCTCGGGCCGGACCAGCTCGGACACCTCGGCGATCGCGTCGGCGCTGAGCAGCATGCTGCCGAGGACGCTGACCTCCGCCTCCAGCGAGTACGGCGGGGTCCGGTCGAAGCCCCGCGTCGCCCCGGCACCCGGACCGACCCCCGACGGAGGGGGGCCGGCGTCGTAGTCGGGTGGCGAGGACATGGGCGCGACGTCTCCTTGGGGCGGGCAGCGTGGGGGCCAGCGACGGACTGTGCCAGGGGGGTGTGACGTCGTCACGCAGCTGCCGGAGATCGGAACACCTCGCCACCCCCTCTGCGGCCACCCACAGACGGGCGTGGGTTGTCCCCAGGGATCACACGGGTGCTCAACAGGTCCCGACGGGTCATCCACACCTCATCCACAGACCGGCCGAACCCCGCGGACAGATCGTCTCATCACTGCGAGCGACGTCGCTGCGAGGGTGGATCAGGACGTGTCGGCGCACGCCCCCGGACGCGGACGACCCCCGCAGCCCGGGTGGGCGGCGGGGGTCGTCTCGACGGTGTGGGGAGGGTCGCTCAGACCTCGTCGTCCTCGGTGTCCGCCGGGTCGGTCGCGGGGACGTCGGCCTCGTCGACCGCGTCCTCGGCGAGGGCCTCCTCGAGGACCTCCGAGCCGGACTCGATGACCTCGTCGGCGACCACGTCGACGGTGACGGTGGCCACGACCTCGCGGTGCAGGCGCACCCCGACCTCGTGCTGGCCGACGGCCTTGATCGGCCGGTCCAGGTCGATCTTCTTCGAGTCGACGGTGACGCCGGTCGCGCTGGCCAGCGCGTCGGCGACGTCGCGCTTGCCGACCGACCCGTACAAGGTGCCGTCCTCGCCGGCGGTGGCCTGGATGACCAGCACGCGGCCGGACAGCCCCTTCGCCTGCTCCTCGGCCTGGGCGATCTCGACGGCCTCCCGCTTCTGGCGGGAGCGCATCAGCGCCTCGGAGTCCGCGACGGCGCCCTTGGTGGCGCGCATCGCCAGGTTCTGGGGGATCAGGAAGTTGTTGGCGTAGCCGTTGGCGACCTCGACGATGTCCCCGGCGTCACCGAGGTTGTCGACGTATCCCTTCAGGATGACCTTCATGGGTGATGGTCCTCTCTAGCGGCTGGTGTACGGCAGCAGGGCCATCTCGCGGGCGTTCTTGATCGCCTGCGCGAGGAGGCGCTGCTGCTGCGGGTTCACGCCGGTGACCCGGGCGGACCGGATCTTCCCGCGTTCGGAGATGAAGCGCTGGAGGAGCTCCACGTCCTTGTAGTCGATGTACTCGATCTTGTTCTTGCGGAAGAAGTCCTCCTTCCGCTTGCCGGGGCGCTGCTGGCGCTGGGGCTGGGGACGTGCCATGTCTTTGGTACCTCGTGGTCTCTCGAGAGCTGGTCAGAAGGGGACGTCGTCGGGGGTGGGGGGCTCGCTCGGAGCCGGGGCGCTGCCGCCCGGTGAGGGTCGTCGACCCCAGCCGCCACCGCTGACCTTCTCGATGCTGACCCGCGCCCACTTGAGGCTGGGGCAGATCTCGTCGGCCTCGATCTCGGTGACCCACTTCTCCTGGCCGTCCCGGTCGGTGTAGGACCGCGAGCGCAGGTAGCCCTGGATCAGGACCCGATCGCCCTTGTGGAGGGACTCGGCCACGTTCTCGGCCTGCTCACGCCAGATGTTGGCGTTGAAGAAGCCGTCGAGGCGGTCCTCCCAGTCGTTGGTCTGGGGGTTCCGGACCCGGCGGTTCACCGCGACCCGGACGTTGGTCACGGCCACACCCGACTGGGTGTAGCGCAGCTCGGGCTCCGCCGCCAGGTTGCCGATGACGGTGATGACGTTGTCGTTCGCCACGTCTGTGCTCCTCTCGTGTGTCGAGCGCGTCCGCTGCGTGCGGACGCTCGTCGCGTCGGAGGGTCAGACCCGCTTGGTGCGGATCGGCGGGCGGACGAACTTGTGGCGCACGACCTCGTCGGTGATGCCCAACTGGCGATCGAGCTCGGTCAAGCCCTCGGAGGAGATCTCCAGGTCGATGACCGTGTAGAAGCCCTCGTTCATGTGGTTGATCTCGTAGGCGAACTGGCGCTTGCCCCAGTGGTCCACGTTGATCACGTTGCCGCCCTGCTCACCGATCAGGCCGGTGAAGCGGCGGATGTTCGTGTCGACGGCGACGTCGTCGAGATCGCCGCGCGAGATCATCATCAGTTCGTACGTTCGCATTGACCATCCTTCGGTCTTGGCGGCCCTCACGCTCGTGCGGTTGCACCCGTGGAGGGCAGGACGGACGGACCAGCGTACCCGTCGGCCCGTCCGCGGCCCACGACCGTCCGGAGGGGAACCCGTACACGTGGTCGCCCTCCGACGCGTGGCCGATCCTAGGCAGCGGGTGCGACAACGCGCTCGGCCGGCGCGTCGTCGTCATCCGGAGCGGGCACCGAGGCGTCGCCGGCGTCGACCAGCAGCGGGCGCGGCTCCATCCGCGTCCACGGGTACCAGCGGAACGAGCCGCCGACCTCCTCTGCGACGATCTCCGTCGCGTGGCGGGTCTCGGTGCCCCCGTCGGTCGTCACCTCGTACTCCCGGCCGGTCAGGTGGCCGGTGACCACGACGCGGTCCCCCTTGCGGAGGCACGCACGGACGTGGACGGCCATGTCCCGCCAGCACACGACGGTGAAGAACCCGTCGAGGCGGTCCTCCCACTCGTCCTGGGTGCCCGCGACCTTCACGCGCCGGTTGACGGCGACGCGCAGCCGTGAGCGGGGCACCTCCCCGCTGGTAGTGCGCAGGTCCGGGTCGGCGGTCAGGTTGCCGGCGATGGTGATCTGGTTGTGGCTTGACATCGGGGTCGACCTCCGGGTCGTTCGGGATGGGCGTGCCGGCTCCAGGGAACCCGGTCCGCCGACGTCCGCGCGGAGGAATCCGCCACACCTGTGGACAACGTGATCGCCGTGCGGTGGTCGTGAGCAGCGCCGGGCTGAGCCCCAGCCGGACGGCGCGACTGGTCTCAGGGCGCGAGCCTGGTCTCAGATCTGAGACCTGTGCTCGTGGGCAGAGCCAACTCCCAGATCTGCGGTCACGCTCGCGCGACCTTGCGCCCAGATCTGGGGATCCGGTCCGTGGGCGGAGGACCCGCTCAGATCTGAGCACCGCGCCCAGGCGCCACGCCCAGGCGCCACGCCCAGGCACCGCGCCCACGCCCCGCCCCCTCAGCCGAGCTCTGCGAGCAGTGCGGCCGCGTGACGGCCGCTGCGCGGGTCGGGTCGGACCTCGCCGGTGGCCACCCACCACAGCCGGGCCAGCACGTCGGCGTCCGCGGGAAGGCCCTCGAGCCAGCCCAGCGCGGCGGTGGCCTCGTCGACGTGCCCGTCGCACCACCCCTCAACCCCGAGCGCGGCGGCGCACCGCCGTCCGAGCGCCCAGTCCGGCGTGGCACCCCGCAGCTCCGCGGGAGGGGGACCGCACGGCTGGACCAGCCTGGCCTCCTCCCCGCAGAGGTCGCACTCACCCGCCGTCACCGCCCGCGGACCCCACTCGGTGTGATCCACCCACGGGTGGCGGGCGCGCAGCGCCTCGCGCAGCGCGGCCCGGTCGAGGTCAGGCATCGACGTCCCACCACAGCGTGACCTGGTCGACCGGCGGCATCTGCACCCCGCCGCCCGGCAGGTCCGCCAGGTCCGCACGGACTGCCTCGTCGAGCGCGGCCGCCTGCGGGTGCGACGCGTCGATGCACACCATCCGGCGGGTGTGGTCGAGGACCTCCTCCACGTCATCGGCGATCCCGCCCGGGCGCTGCCACGCCTCGGTCCGGGGGCGCGTCCCGACGACGTCCGCGACGACGTCGGCGAGCAGCTCGGCGCTCGGCCCTGTCGGCCGGTCGATGCCGTGCACCAGCCGGTAGAGCGGCCCCACGCGCACCCACGGGTGGACGGCGGTGACCTCGATCACCACCCGGCGCGCCGCGGCGCGGTGCAGGGCGGCCAGGAACGGACCCGGGTCCTGGACGTCGTACAGCACGTGGCTCGACAGCACGACCGGCGCGCGGCCGGCGGAGTCGGCGACGTCGGGCCAGCGGCCGGGGATGACCGTGATCCCGACCTCGCGCGCGGTGGCCGCCAGGCCCTCGCGGGGCTCGACGCCGAGCACGTCGTGGTCACCGGCGAAGGCGCCTGCGATCCGCCCCGCCCCGACGCCGACGTCGAGGAGCCGCTCCCCGGCCGCGAGCCGCTCGGCGACCACCCGGCCGGTCGGGGTGCCCCGCGGGTCGACGGCGGGACGACGGATCTGGGAGGGGCAGAAGGCGTACGGGTCGCGGGGGGCTGCGGAGAGGATCTCGGTCGGGATCTCCCAGGCCCGCAGCTCGGCGGTCCACTGCTCGGCGGCGGTCATCTGCAACCGATCATGGCCGCCGCCGAGGTGCCCGCGCCACTCGCGCCGGCCACCTCACCCGGCGGCTGGGGTCTCCACCAGCGCCTCGAGCGCGGTCGCGGTGTCCGGGACGATCACGTCGGTCCCGCCCATGATCGCGAGCGGGAGCCCGAGCCCTCGGGCGTAGCCCACGGCCTGGTCGCTGACGACGTCGCCGGCATCCCCCTCGACGGGGATGAACACGCCGGTCGCCGCGCCGGCGGGCACGGTGGCGCTGAGCACGTGGGCGTAGGCGTCGGCCCGGCGGACGTTCACCGCCAGGGCGGTCTGCGGACGGCCCAGCGCGGTCTCGCTGAGCAGCTCCTCCACCGCTGCGGACACCGCGACGACGGTGCCGTTGCGCTCCTCCCCGGCCAGGCGGACCGCGGTCGTGACGCCGCTCAGGTCCGCGGCCGAGTTCATCGCCGCGTCGCTGACCCGGACGGTGCCGCCGACGACGAGGAGCTGGTTGAGGTCGCGGGCCGCGAGGGCCTCGGCGGTGACCGCCGCGACCTCGTCGGGCGGGGTGAGCAGGATCGGGTAGCCGAACTGGGCACCGAGCAGGCCGGCGGCGACGGCGTCGGGCCAGTCGTCCCGGTTGACCAGCAGCGCCATGGGGGCAGGGCCGATCCCGAGCTCGACCAGCACGCGGTCGACCTCGTCGGCGATCGCGACGGCGGTGGCTTCCCGGACCGGACCGGCCAGGCGGACCGGCGTCAGCCCCAGGGCGCGGATGTCGTCCTCGACCGCCGCGGGCACCGCGGCGGGACCGCCCAGCAGGTAGACGGGCGATCCAGCCGCCAGGACCCGCTGCAGCTCCGTCGCGGTGGGCCCGGCCAGCCGGCCGTCGGAGGGGGTGAACAGCAGCGGCGCGGCGCCGAGCGTCAGCGTCGATCCGGCCAACGCGTCGGCGTAGTCGTCGCTGCGGGCCACGACCGCCCAGGCGGCGGGGACCCGTGCCTCCTCGGTGGCGCCCGCGTCGGCGAACAGCGTCGCGGACACGGCGACGGCCTGCGTGATGGGCTCGGTCGGCACCTCGCCGGCGGACACCCGCACCACCGGGACGTCGCCGCCGGGGCGGAGCGGACCGGCATCGCCGACGGGGAAGTCGGGGTCGGGGGCGGGGTCGGCCACCGGCTCACCGGCGGCTGCGGCGATGACCGCCGCACCGGTCGCGAGGCCCCAGCCGCTGTCGTCGTCCCGGCCGGCAGGGCCGAGATCGGTGGCGGTCGACTCGAGCAGGGACTCGAGCTGGGCCGGGGTCAGCTCCGGTGCCACGGCCCGCACCAGGCCGAGGAGCCCGGCCACGTAGGGGGTGGCGAAGGACGTGCCGGTGACCGGCATCAGCGGCTCGGTCCGCGCACCGGACAGCCACCAGCTGGTGGTGAGGACCTCGGTGGCGGCCGTCAGGCCCTCCGCCGCCGCGCCGCCCGGGGCGACCACGTCGACGTAGTCGTTGGTCGTCGAGTACCGCGCCACCGACGCGTCCGGCCCGACCGCGCCGACCGAGATCACGCCGTTGCAGCTCGCGGGGATGTTCGGGGTGGCGTCACCGGCGTTGCCGGCGGAGGACACCACCGCGGTGCCCGCCTCGATCGCCGCGTCGATGACGGCCTGCAAGGCGGTCGGGCAGCTCGCGGCCGGTCCGCCGAGGCTCAGGTTGACCACGTCGGCGCCGCGCTCGGTGGCGTGCGCGATCGCGGCGATGGTGCCGAGGTCCGTCGGCCCGCACAGCTGATCTCCGGGTCGGCGGTGTTGATGTCGAGGATGTCAGCACCCCAATCGACGCCGGCCACGCCGCGCGCGTTCTGTCCGGTCGCGCCCAGGACCCCGGCGACCCAGGTGCCGTGGCCGACCTGGCAGGGGTCGTTGTCGGACGCGCCGGGCTCGATCTGCCCGGAGGAGGCGTCGACCTGCTCGACCACCCGGTCGAGCTCGGGGTGGTCGGCCACCACGCCGGAGTCGGCGATCGCGATCAGCACGTCTCCCGATCCGGTGGTGACGTCCCACGCCTCCTCGATGCCCGTGAGCTGGTGGGCCCACTGCTGGCCGTACGCCGGATCGTCGGGGACGGCGTGGAACTGCCGCACGCGGTTGGGCTCGACGGCGACGACGGAGGGGTCGGCGGCCAGGCGGGCGACGGTGGCGGCCAGGTCGCCGGGCGCCACGTCCACCGCGATGACCCCATCGGCCACCGCGCGGGCGGAGGGATCGACGTCCGCGAACGCTGCGGGTGCACCGGTCGTGGTGACGAGCAGCGAGCCCTCGACCACGTCGGCGCCGTCCGCCCACCCGGGTCCGGTGGGGGGGACCGGACGCGAACGCGCCGGCCGGGCCGTCCGCCCGCCACGCCGCGAGGGCGCGCGCGTGCGCCCCGACCGCGTCGGCGGTGTCGGGACCTGCCGCGGTGGCGGGGGTCGTGGCGCTCAGCGCGGCGCTCGACAGGGCGATGGCGCACGCGACGGCGACGACCACCGCGCGGGGACGGGCCTGGCTCATCCGTTGCTCCTCGATCGTGACGACGACGAGGTCCCCCCCGCCCCGCGGCAGCCGCCGCGGACCGGCACCCTACCGCCTGCGACGACCGGGCTGCGGAGGGTGTGGCTCGCGGGGCGGATGTGCTTGGCTGGGCCGGTGGTCACCGAGGATCCCGCCGGCGCGGAGCACCTGGAGCGGCTCGCGGCGCGGATGGACGCCGAGGTCCGGGCCGAGCAGGCTGCCTACGAGGCCATGGCGCTGCAGGCGGAGCGGCGCGCCCGGACCCTCGCCGACGTCGCCGCCGAGCTGGTCGTCCGGGGCGACGTGGTCGAGGTCGTCGCGGGGCGCGAGGTCATGACCGGCACGGCGGTCCACGCCGGCCGCGACCACATGACCCTGCGGGCCGCGCGGGGCGACGTCGACCTCCCCCTCGCGGGCCTCACCCGGCTCCGGGTCGTCGACCGCGTCCGCGCCGGCGGGCAGTCGCCGCGGCGTGGGGCGAAGACGTTCCGGGCGCGGATGACCGAGCACGAGACGGCGGGCGTCGTCGTCGTGGTCGCCCTGGACGACGGCGAGCAGGTGCGCGGGGTGATCGCCGCGGCCGCCGAGGACCACCTGCTGATCGCCTCGCGCCACGGCGACGTCGTGGTCCCCCACCCCTCCGTGCGGGCGGTGTGGGTCCCCCGCTGACCGTCCGCGGCGCTCCAGGGCTAGGTGGCCCGGTCCCCGCGGGTCGACATCCACGCACCCACTGCGATCGTCCCCGCCGCGACGGCGCCGAGGACGGCCAGCGGCGTGGTCGCGAGGTCGTTGCCGCGCAGCATCGAGTCGCGCAGCAGGTTGATCGCGTGGGTCATCGGCAGCGCCCAGCCGATCGGCTGCGCCCAGTCGAGCAGCCGCTGCGGGCTGAGCAGCAGGTTGCCGAAGAAGACGCTCAGGAGGAGGAGCAGCATCGCGCCCTGGACCACCTGGGTCGTGCTGCGGGCGATCCCGGCCAGCAGGAACCCGATGCCGATGCTCGCCGCCAGCTCGAGGGCGAGGACGATCGCCACCGGCGCGACGCCGGCGCGGATGGGCGCGCCGAGCAGCGTCACGACGGCGAGCAGCATGGCCGCACCCAGGACCAAGCCGATCAACAGGTACGCGACGACCTTGCCGAGCACCCGCTCGATCGGGCGGAGGGGTGAGACGGCCATCAGCTCGGTGGTCCGCTGGATGCGCTCGCGGCTGACCGACAGGGCGATGAACGTGATCGTGAGGTGCTGGAGGATCAGCGCGACCACCGCCGGCGCGTAGAACGCCGAGGTGCTGACCGCACCGCCGAGCGGCTCGGAGTCCCCCTCCAACGGGCTCGCGAGCACGTCGGGATCGCGGTTCAGGAGTGCCTCGACCTCGGCGCGGACCTGTGCCTGGTCCGCGTCGTCGGGCGCCTCGACGCCGGCGGCCTCCGCGGCCCGGGCGACGTCCTCGTCCGACACGTCGCCCAGCACCTCGCGGGCGACGCCCTGCGTGCTCTCGATCGCCGTCGCCACCAGCAGCACGTTGATGTCGTCGACGGCGGTCTGGGTGAACAGGTTGATCGCCTGCGCCTCGAGCGGGTCGAGGAAGCGGTGGCGGACCCGCACGACCGCGCGCTCCTCCTGCTCGACCAGCCCCTCCGCGGTGATGTCGGGCACCTCCACGACGACGTCCACCTCCCCGTCGCGCAGCCGCTCCTCCGCGCTCGCGGCGTCCGTCGTCACGTCCACGATGGTGAGGCGCTCGTCCTGGGAGTCCGCATACCCCTCCACCAGCTCCTGGACGTCGGGGTTGTCCGGCGGGGCGACGAAGATCGTCGGGACGGCCGGATCGGTCGCCCGCACGCCCGACCCGAACAGCAGGAGGATGGCGAGGGGCCCCACGACGAGGATGGCCAGCAGGCCCGGCTGGCGGACCAGCTCGACGATCTCCTTGCGGATGACGCCGAACAGGCGCCGCAGCAGGTCACGCACCGCGGGTCCCCCCCTCGTCCGGGGTGTCGTCGAGCTGGAGCAGCCCGACGAAGACGTCGTCGAAGGGTGTGGTGTAGCGCTCCGCGAGGCGGACCTCGACGCCGTGGTCGGCGAGGAAGGGCACCAGGTCGGCGATGGCCTGCTCGGCGTCGTCCACCACCACCCGGACGGTCCGGCCGCCCGGTCCGGTCCGCTCGGCCGAGACCACGTCGGGGCGGTCGGCCAGGGCCTCGAGGGCGGTGGTGCCGACCAGCTCGGGGGTGTGCAGGTCGACGACGTCGCCGCCGACGGCGCGACGCCTGAGCTCCTCGGGCGGACCGTCGGCCTGCAGCCGGCCCGAGGCGATCAACCCGACGGTGTCGCACATCGTGGCCTCGGACACGATCTGGGTGGTCACGACGACCGTCCGCCCCTCGTCGCGGAGCTCCTGCAGCCACTCCCACACCCGTTGGCGCAGCACCGGGTCGAGGCCGCTGGTCGGCTCGTCGAGGAACAGCAGGTGCGGGTCGTGCAGCATCGCCGCCGCCAGCGCGACGCGCCGCTGCATGCCGCCGGAGGTGTGCTCGAGCCGCGTGCCGCCGGCGTCGCCGAGGTCGAGCATCCCCAGCACCTCGGCGATGCGCTGCTTGGGCTTGCGGACCCCGTAGAGGGACGCGGCGAAGCGGAGGTTCTCGTTCACGCTCAGCTCGGGGTACAGCACGCCGAGCTGGGGCATGTAGCCGATGTCCTGGCGCTGCTCGGTCGTCAGCTGCCGCGGGTCGGTGTCGAACACCGTCACCGACCCCTCGGAGGGCGCGAGGATGCCGGTGAGGATCCGCACGGTCGTGGTCTTGCCGCTGCCGCTCGGGCCGATCAGCGCGTGGATCGACCCCTGCGGCACGGTGAGGTCGAGGTCGTGCAGCACCTCCGTGCTGCCGAAGCGGCGGCTGACCGAGCGGGCGCGCACGACCGGACCGGCGCGGTCCGGCGCGCCGGTGTCGTCGACCGCCGCGGCGGGGAGGGTCGGCATGGACGCCCCCCTATCCGGTTAGGGTCGTCCGCGAACCCATGGCCGTGTTCCCCCTGCCGCCGCGCAGGCTGGCGATCGTCCTGCGGACGGTGGCGGGCCTGGGTCTGGCTGCGGCCGTGCTCGGGCTGATCGCCGGCTGGCTGCTGCTCGGGCGCACCGGGGACGCGCTCGCCGCGTCCCTCGAGCTGACCGACGAGACGCTGACCGCCCTCGACGCCTCGGCCGGGGTGGCCGAGGAGACGGTGGCCGCCCTCGCGGTCAGCCTCCGGACGCTCGAGGCGACGTCGACGGACCTCGACACCGCGTTCGACGACGGCGAGCTCCTCATGCGCGAGCTGGCCGACCTGGTGCGCGACGACGTGGCCAGCTCCGTCGGGGCGGTGGAGGACAGCCTGCCGGGGTTGATCACCGTCGCCGGGACGATCGATTCGACCCTGCAGGCGCTCAGCTCCCTGCCGATCGGGCCGGACTACGACCCCGCGCAGTCCTTCGCCGACTCGCTGCGGACCCTCCAGGGCTCCGTCGACGGGCTGGACAGCCAGCTGGTCGACCAGGCCGACGTGATCGAGCAGACCGCGGGCAGCCTCGCCGATGTGGGTGCGGGGGTCGGTGACCTGGCAGGGGAGATCGCGTCGTTCGACGCCGCCCTGACCGACACCGCCGAGCTGCTCGGCACCTACGACGCGACGATCGCCGAGGGCCGGGACCTGGTGGCGCAGGCGACCGACGACCTCGGGTCCCAGCTGGTGGTCACCCGGATGGCGCTGGTGCTGCTCGCGGTCGCCTTCGCCGCGATGCAGGTCGTCCCGCTGCAGATGGCCGCGATGGTGGACCGGGTCGATGCGCGCGGCGGTCCCGACCGCCGGCGGCGGCGCCGGTCGATCAGACCGAGCCGGACCGTGCGCCCTGCTGGTCGTGGGACGGGAGGTCCCGGAGCCACGTGACGATCTCGTCCTTGAAGTACCGGAACACCCGGCCGCCCGGCATCTTGTGGGCCGGGATCGTCCCCTCGCGCGACAGCTTCCGGACGTAGTCGAGGTTCATGTCCAGCATCTCGGCGACCAGCGCCGCGGTCAGGATGTCGGGGTAGTCGTCGAGGGACTTGCTGCCTGCCATGCCGGCCTCCGGGGGTGCGTGGTTGGACAGGCTACGACGGTTCATCGCGGTCGGACGGGGGGTTTCCACAGCCGGCGGGAAGGTGGGGGTTGAGCGGGTCGAACGCGCCGGTCTAGGGTGACCCGGCAAGCGGCGGGACGTCCGCCGAGGAGCACGGGGAAGCGGGGCTCACGATGCGTCGTGAGGACTTCATCGACGCCACGTCCGACGATGTCGACGCGGCCATACCGGATGCGGCGCCGGGGCGGGCACGGCGACCGCTCCACGGCGGGTGGGTGCTGATGGTCGCCGCCGGCCTCATCGCCGCCGTGGCGAACTACGCGCTGCTGACCGGGGACGACCCGACGACGGCGGTGGTCGTCGTGGAGGTGGCGGCGCCGGCGGGCACGCCGGTGGAGGACCTGGCGGTCGCCGCGCGACCTGTGCCGATCGACGACCCCGCGGCGAACCTCCTCGTCGTCGAGTCCCAGATGGCGTCGCTGGCGGGCACGGTCACGACCGCGCGGCTCGAGGCGGGGACCATGCTGCGGATCACGGACCTGCGCGTCCCCGCGGGCGAGGGGCGCGGGGCCATGAGCCTGCCCGTCGACCCCGCCCGCGCGGCCGGTGGGCTGATCGTGCCGGGCGACGTCGTGGACGTGATCGCCGGTGACGACGAGGAGGTCGACTACGTGGTCACCGCCGTGGAGGTCCTCGACGTCCGCGAGCCGGGCAGCGGCGTCGGGCAGATCGGCGGGTCGCACGCGATCACCGTGTCGGTCGACGCCGACCAGGCCCTCGCCCTCGCCGCGGCCCTGCGCGCAGGGGACATCGACGTGGTGCGGGCGGCGAGCCCATGACGGGCGGGTTACGGGACGACCCCGTCGTGGTGATCGCGGCCACCCCCCGGTCCTGGGCCGGCCGGTTGCGCGCCCACGCCGCCGACCACGGCGGGGTCGTGGTGCGGGCCTCGGTGCTGACCCCGGAGGACGCCCTCGCCGAGCAGTGCGACGTCGTCGTCCTCGACGACATCACCTCGTTCCTGACCGCCGCGTTCGTGCAGGCGCTCCAGCGCCGCGGGCGGGCGGTGCTCGGCATGTACGACCCCGGCGATCCGCTCGGCAAGGGCCAGCTCATCGACGCCGG
>NZ_CAXQBR010000022.1 GCF_964222135.1 Euzebya sp. | reverse complement strand
GGGGGGGGCCCGGGGGGGGGGCGTGCGGCGGGGGCGGGGGCATCGCGTCGCCGTCGGCCCACAGCAACCCCCGGGGTCCCGCCTGATCCGTCCCGTCCTGCCTCGAGATCTCCACGCCCACCTCCGCCTGTTCGGTCGCCCACCGTCGGCGACGACTCACGCGCTGTGAGACGGTACCGCGTCGCCGACTAGTCGCACCGGACCATACGTCCAGTACGTGCCGCGCCGCAGGTGATGGCACTGCGGGTGGGGGTCGCATGACGTACCCGGACGCCCCCGTCACCGACTTGTCAGGCCCATGTCCAGCACCCGCGCGGCTGGGCCGATCGGGTAGTGGACACCGCCCGCGGTGCCGGCCATCATCCACACCACGGGACGACCCCCCTGGCCCGGCGGGCGACAGGTGGGTAGAACTAGTGCCGCACACGACGGGTTCGCGGCCGGACGACGGGGATGGCACCAGGATGAGGGACACCGACGACGAGGGCGAGGTGGGCACCGCGTCCGGCGGGGTGTGGAGCGCCGTCTCGACCACGCTCGACGGCCCCCCGCCGCCGCCCCCGACCGACCCGTTCTCGATCCGCGTCGACGAGGTGGGCAGCGGGCCGGTCGTCGACTTCGACCACAGCGCCTGGGTCGAGGCCCGCAACCCCGCGCCGGTGCGGGGCTGGCGGCGCTGGCTCTGGCGGGTCACGGGCGGGCGGTTCCGGCCCAACCCCACCGCGGAGGAGCGCCGCAGCCGACAGCTGCTCGCCGCCGCCCGCCGCCCCTTCACCGGCGCTCGCACGATCGCGGTGATCTCGACCAAGGGCGGGGTCGGCAAGACCACCACCGCGCTGAACCTCGGGCACACGCTCGCGATGACGCGGGGTGACCGGGTGGTCGCCCTCGACGCGAACCCCGACGCCGGCAGCCTGGGGTACCGCGTCGCCCGCGAGACCGATGCGACGGCGCTGGACCTGCTGGCGTACCCCGAGGAGATCACCGGCTACGCCCAGATCCGCGGCTTCACGTCGCAGGCGCCCAGCCGGCTCGAGGTGATCGCCAGCCCCGACGACCCGCGACTGACCCGGCGGCTGGGACGCGACGAGTACGAGCGCCTGCTCGGCATCCTGCGCCTGCAGTACAACCTCGTCGTCGCGGACTGCGGGACCGGGATCCTCGACTCGGCCACGCGCGGTGTGGTCCAGGCGGCCGACCAGCTCGTCGTGGTCACCGGACCGAGCGTCGACGCCGCCCGGGCCGTCACGTACCTGCTCGCGTGGCTCCGCGAGCACGGCATGGCCGACATGGTCGCCGACGCCGTCGTGGTCATCAACGGCGTGCGCGACGGTCGCCGCCCCGTCGACGTGACGAAGGTCGTGGACCACTTCCGGGCGCTCGTGCGCGACGTCGTGGTCGTGCCCTTCGACGTCGAGCTCGCGAACGGCGCCGCCGTCGAGCTCGAGTGGCTCGACGTGACCACCCGACAGGCCTACTTGGAGCTGGCGGGGGTGCTGGTCGACGCGTTCGTCGCGGACGACGCCGCACCGCCAGCCCACCACCCCGATCCGACGTCCGCCGCGACCGGTCGGATCACCGTGCCAGGAACGACCGGAGGAACCGACTGATGCACTCCCACGCCCCGCACGACGACGTGCTGGCCGCCACCGTCGCCGACCAGCTGGCCATGGCACGTCTCCGCCGCCGCCAGGTGCTCGCCGCGGAGCTCCGCGGTGCCGAGGGCGCGACCTCGCGGGCGCTGCTGCAGACCGCAGGGCGTCGCGCGAAGCAGGGGACCGCCGCCGTGGGTGCGGCCGGCATCCTGCTCGCGCCCGGCATGTCGGGCGTGGCCGCGGCGCAGGAGGGCCCTCCACCGGGTGAGGGCGAGGGCGTCGCGGTGGACCCGCCGACCACCCCCGACGTCGTCGAGGAGGTCGTCGACGCGGTCACGCCGGAGGAGCCGGGCGGCGGGATCGAGACCCAGCCGGGCGGTGAGGAGGACGGAGGATCCGTCGGTGACGTGGTCGGCGACGTCGTCGATGACGTCGTCGATGACGTCGTGGACGAGGTGGCCGACGGGGTCGGCGACGCAGCAGGCGACGTCGGGGACGCGGTCGGCGATGTCGTGGACGACCCGGAGGACGAGGCCCCGGTCGACGAGGCACCGGTCGACGAGGCACCGGTCGACGAGGCACCGGTCGACGAGGCCCCCGTGGACGGACCGGCCGACGGGGTCACGGACCCCATCGGCGATGCGGTCGGTGAGGTCGTGGACGGCGTGGGCGACGACCTCGAGGAGGTCGTCGGCGGTGTCGGCGAGGGTGTGGAGGACGTCGTCGAGGCGCTCCCGGACCCGCTCGAGGAGCTGCCGGGCGGCGAGGAGGACGGTCCCGCCGTCCCCGACGCGCCCAACCCGCCCGTGATCCAGGTCCCCCCGCCACCGACGACGCCGGCCACGCCGGCCCGCCCCGCACCCGCACGTCCCACGCCAGCGCCGAGCCCCGCGCTCCCCGCGCCGGTCGGCGAGGTCGGTGACGTGGTCGACGAGGTCGTCGGCGGGGCGGTCGACGAGGTCGCCGAGACGGTCGCGCCGACCCCCGAGCGCACCGACCCGGTCCACACGCCGCAGGTGACCGCACCGCCCCTGCAGATCCAACCCCGGCCCGCGGCGCCCCGGCCTGCCACCGCGGTCGATCCGCCCTCGTCACCGAACGCACGGCCGGTGGCACGGCCGATCGCCCCCGAGGTCCAGGTCGTCGAGGAGCTGACGATCGAGGAGCGCGTCAGACAGGCCCAGCAGCGCCCCGTCGACGCCGACCGCCTCGCGGACTGGACCCTGGCGATCAGCCAGGCCTGGGCCGCCCGCGCAGGAGGCGTGGCGACCGCGACCGACACCCCCGCCGTCACGCCCGTCGCCACGGGCGGTCTCGGGACCCCGGACGTGCAGGACGGCGTGGTCGTCTACGACGAGGTGGCCGCCACCCCGACCCTCGGCTGGTCGTATGAGATCAAGGCCGGGGACTCGCTCTGGGACGTCAGCGAGGCCCTCTGGGGCACCGCCGACCTCACCCCGGCGCAGGTCGAGGCCACCTGGCGCCTCCTCTACACCTGGAACGCCGACCGGCTCGGCGCCGACCCCGACACGATCCCCACGGGGGTGGTCATCCAGATCCCGGTCGACGCCGACGTCGCCGGCGATCTCGGGGCGTGATCGCGGTGAGCGCCACCGGGACCCGCCCGCCCCTCTTCGACCCCGATCCCGACGACGGCGACATCGGATCCGCTCCGCGCTTCCCGCTGCAGCGCACCCCGCGCGGCGGACGCCGCCGCGGCAAGGGCGACTCGTCGCCCGCGTGGGTCCGCCCCTTCATCTTCGGCGGGCTCGTGCTGATCGCCATCCTGTCCCTCGCGTCGATCCTGACCAGCGGGGGGGACGGGGCCGGCGCGGACGACCCGTCCGCGGACGCCCTGCCCGCCGACGCCCAGCCCGCCGACGCCCAGCCCGCCGACGAGCCGGCACCGGCCGACGACGTCGCCGTCGAGGCCGATCCGGCAGCGGCCCCGGACAGGGCCGACGAGCAGGTCGCGGAGGACCCCGTCGCGGAGGACCTGGCCGCTGCGGCAGCAGCGGACGACGCCAGCGGGTCGGACCCGGACGGGGCGATCGCCGACGCGGCGACCAGCACGGGGAGGCCGCACGCGGAGGCCTTCGCCGTCCAGTTCGCCCACGACTACCTCAACTTCGACGCGGCCGCCCCCGAGGTGCGCGAGCGCGAGCTCGCCGCCTACCTCGCCCCGGGGCTCGACCCCCAGCTCGGCTGGGACGGCCAGGGCAGCCAGCTGGCGGTGCTCACGGTCCCGGTCGCCTCGCGAGCCGAGGGCGAGCGCACCGTCGTGACCGTCGCCGCGCAGGTCACCGGCCGGGACGCCCCGCGGTGGGTGCACCTCGACGTCCCGCTGGTCCAGGACGGCGACGGCCGCTGGGCGGTCGTGGCCCCGCCCGCGTTCGTGCCCCGTCCGCAGGCCGGCAGCCCGTCGGTCGGCGGCGACGACGTCGCGCTCGATGCCGAGATCGGCGAGCAGCTGCAGCCGCGCATGACCCAGCTGTTCACCGCCTACGCGAGCCAGCAGGCCGTGGAAGTCGACGGGGTCACCGTCGACGACGCGGCCATCCGCGGTCTCGGTGGACAGGTGGAGCTGGCCGAGGTGGGCACCCTCGAGGTCGAGGCCGGTGACGCCGACCGCCGCACCGCCCGGATCACCGTGTCGTGGGCCGACGAGGTGACCGCGTCGACGCTCAGCCAGGCGTACGTCCTCACCCTCGTCGGCCAGGGCGGTGACTGGCTGGTGGAGTCCATCGCCGCCAGCTGACCCCATGGGCTGACCCCGGCCGCTGACCCCACCGGCCGGCGACGTAGGATCGCGGCGACATGGCCGCCCCGTCCGGACCTGCGGTCGCCGGCGTCGACGTCGGCGGCACGTTCACCGATGCGGTCGTGGTCGGCGCGGACGGTCGACCGGTGATGCGCAAGGCCGCCACCACCCCGGACGACCAGAGCGCCGGGCTGGCCGGTGCGCTCGACGACGCCCGTGGCGACATCGACGTGAGCGCGCTCGGGCACGGCACGACCACCGCGACCAACGCGGTCCTCGAACGCGACCTCGGCCGTGCCGCGCTGGTCGTGACCGAGGGCTTCCGGGACCTGCTGGTGATCGCGCGGCAGGACCGCCCGTCGCTGTACGACCTCACCGCCGTGCGGCCCGAGCCGGTCGTCCCGCCGGAGCGTGTGGTGACGGCGGTCGAGCGGGTGGCAGCCGACGGCACCGTCCTCGTCCCGCTCACCGACGACGAGGTGGATCGGGTCGTCGACCGCATCCGGGACCTCGAGGCGGACGCCGTCGCGGTCGTGCTGCTGTTCAGCTGGACCCGTCCCGACCACGAGCGGCAGATCGGCGAGGCGATCGCCCGCGCGCTCCCGTCGGTCCACGTCACCCTGTCCTGCGACCTCGTCGGCGCCGTCCGCGAGTACGAGCGGGCGAGCACCTGCGCGCTCAACGCCGCGGTCGGCCCGCTGATGTCCGGCTACCTCTCCCGGGTCGCCGACCGGGTCGGCGGCGCCGCGGTGACGGTCATGACCTCCGGCGGGGGGACCGCCGGCATCGAGCGCATGGTCGCCGAACCCGTCCACACCCTCCTGTCGGGTCCCGCCGCGGGCGTGGTCGCCGCCGCGGCTGCCGCGACGTCAGCCGGCCACCCCGACGCGGTCGCCTTCGACATGGGCGGCACCAGCACCGACGTGTGCCTGATCCTCGAAGGCAGGCCGGTCATCGACCAGCGCGGCCGCATCGGCGACCTGCCGATCGGCACGCCGACGGTCGGCATCCACACCGTCGGCGCCGGCGGCGGCTCGATCGCCTCCCTGGACCCCGGCGGCGCGCTGCAGGTCGGCCCCCGGTCGGCCGGCGCGGTGCCCGGCCCAGCCTGCTACGGCCGCGGCGGCACCCGGCCGACCGTGACCGACGCCCACGCGGTGCTCGGCCACCTGGTCGACCTCGCCGGCGGGCAGCTCGAGCCCGACCTGGCCGCTGCCGAGGCGGCCGTCGCCGCGGTCGAGGGCGCGACCGCCCGCGGCATCATCGACGTGGTCCGGGCACAGATGGCCCGCGCCCTGCGCCGCGTCACCACCGAGGCCGGGGTGGACCCGGCCGGGCTCGCCCTGGTCGCCTACGGCGGTGCCGGTCCCCTCCACGCCTCCGCGCTGGCCCGCGCGCTGGGCTGCGCCGCGGCGATCCTGCCGCCCGCGCCCGGTGTCCTGTCCGCCGCCGGCCTGCTGGTCGCCCCCCGACGCCAGGAGGTCTCCCAGACCGTGATGGCGTCACCCGGCGACGACCTGGGCGACGCGCTCGCCGCGCTCGCCGACCGGGTCGACGACGCCCTCGGCGACCGCGAGTGGGTGGCCGACCTCCGCTACGCCGGGCAGGCCCACGAGCTGCGCATCCCGTTCCCCGACGGCCGGCCGGACGGGCTGGCCGAGGCGTTCGCCGCCGCCCACACCGCCGCCTACGGCTACGCGATGCCCGACCGGCCGATCGAGCTCGTCACGCTCCGGCTGGTCGCCACCGGCCCGCCGCTGGTCGACGGTCCGCTGGAGGGGTGGGACCTCGGCGCCGCCGCCGACGTGCGGTGGACCACCGCCGACCTCGGGGACGGCCCAGAGGACGTCGCCGTCCACGCCCGCGGCAGCCTGACCACGGCCGGGACCGTCGTCGAGGGACCCGCGATCATCACCCAGCCCGACTCGACGGCCCTGCTGCTGCGCGGCGACGTCGCCGAGGTCGACGCCCACGGCAACCTGGTCGTCCGGGTGCCTCCGGAAGGCGGCGGGGTGCGGTCATGAGCGACGCCAGCCGCCTGCAGGTGGTCCGCCACGCCCTCGACGGCATCGCCGAGCAGATGGGCGTCGCGCTGGAGCGCTCGGCCTACTCCCCCAACGTCACCGAGCGCCTCGACCTGTCCGCGGCGGTGTTCGGCCCGGACGGGCGGATGGTCGCCCAGGCCGAGCACATCCCGGTGCACCTCGGGTCCATGCCGGCGTCGGTGCGCGCGGTCCTCGACCGCTTCGACCTGCGGCCCGGCATGCAGGCGAGGGTCAACCACCCCCACGCGGGCGGCAGCCCCCTGCCGGACATGCCCCGCGTCGGCGCGGTCGGCGACGACGACGGGCGCCTGCTCGGCTACGTCGCCAACCGCGCGCACCACGCCGACATCGCCGGGGCCGCACCCGGGTCGATGCCGGCCGACGCGGTCGACATCGCGATGGAGGGGCTGCGGGTCCCGCCGACCCTCCTCGTGGACGGCCACGGCGAACGCCCCGACGTGATCGACCTGCTGGCGGCCAACTCGCGGACGCCGGCGGAGCGCTACGGCGACCTCCGCGCGCAGTTCGCCGCCAACCACGCGGGTGCAGCCCGCCTGCGCGAGCTGGCCGCCGAGCGCGGTGCCGACGGGCTGCTGGCCGACATGGCGGCGTTGCAGGACCACGCCGACCGCCGGATCCGCGCGGCGCTGCGCGACATGCCGACGGGGTCGTGGTCGGCGACGGACATCCTCGAGCACGTCGACGACGACCACCCCGACGGGCTCGAGCTGGCGGTGACCGTCGAGCTGACCGGCGACCGCCTGGTCGTGGACCTGCGCCGCTGCCCCGCCCAGGTCGCCGCGAACGTCAACGCGGTGCGGGCGGTGACCGAGTCCGCCGCGCTGTTCGTGCTCCGTCTCCTCGCCGACCCCGGCGCGCCGGCGAACGAGGGGACGGCACGCGCGCTCGAGGTCCGCACGACCCCGGGCACGGTGGTGGACGCCACGTTCCCCGCCCCGGTCGCGACGGGGAACGTCGAGACCAGCCAGCGGCTGATCGACCTCCTCCTCGCCGCGCTGGCGCCCGCCCTGCCCGCCCGGGTGCCCGCCGCGTCGCAGGGCACGATGAACAACGTCCTGATCGGGTCGCGCGGCGTCGCTGCCCCCTTCTCCTACTACGAGACGATCGGCGGCGGTGAGGGGGGCACCCCCCGCCGGCCCGGCATGCACGGCATCCACACCGGCATGACCAACACGCGCAACACGCCGGTGGAGGCCCTCGAGCTGGCCTACCCCCTGCGGGTCCTCCGCAGCGAGCTGCGCACCGGCTCCGGCGGCGCGGGGCACCACCCGGGCGGCGAGGGCGTCGTCCGGGAGGTGGAGGTCCTCGCGCCCGCCACGGTCACCCTCCAGACCGAGCGGCGGGCTCGCGGCCCCTGGGGTCTGGCCGGCGGCTCGGCCGGCGCGCCCGGGCGCAACACCTTGATCACCGCGGACGGCGACGTGCGCGACCTGCCCGCGAAGGCGACCATCTCGGTGCAGGCTGGAGACCGGATCCGGCTGGAGACCCCCGGCGGCGGTGGCTGGGGTGACCCTCCCGCCGGCCGCTGACGCGCCGACCACCCCACGACCGAGGAACCCGACGTCCCACGATGAGCCAGCCACCAGACTCGATCGATCGGACCTACGGGGAGCGCTGGGCCGGCGACCGCCCCTCCGGCGGCGACGACGACTTCGGACCGCCGATGCGGGGACGGCACCGCCGGCTGTCCTTCGGGGCGGCGCTCGGCGCGGCGCTGCGCATCGCCGTCTTCGGCGTGCTGATCATCGCGCTGCTGCTGGTCGGCCTCGGCGTGTACGCGTCCAGCCAGATCACCCGCGAGCCGGTCGAGGGGCTCGGGAACGGCGTCGGCGCGTTCAACGTCCTGGTGGTCGGCTCGGACAGCCGTGAGGGCTTCACGCCCGAGCAGCTCGCCCAGCTCGGCACCGAGGCGGTCGAGGGCCGCCGCACCGACACGATCTTCCTCCTCAGCGTCGACGGGGGCCGCGCGGCGATGCTCAGCTTCCCCCGCGACCTGTACGTCACCGCCTGCGACGGCCAGCAGGGGCGGATCAACGGCGCCTACGCCCGGCTGGGGCCGTCCTGCCTGGTCCAGACGGTGACCGACCTCACCGGCATCGCGATCGACCACTACGTCGAGATGAACCTCTTCGGCTTCGTGCAGATCGTCGACGCGGTCGGCGGCGTGCCGATCTTCCTCGACCAGCCCCTCACCGACGCCTTCGCGGGCGTCGACCTGCCGGCCGGCTGCAACGTCCTCGACGGGACCGCAGCGATCGGCTTCGTCCGCGCCCGACACGTCGACTCCGACCTCGGCCGCATCGCCCGCCAGCAGCGGTTCCTGAAGGAGCTGGTCGAGGAGGTCGTCTCCCCCTCCACCGTGGTCAACATCCCACGGCTGTTCCGCGTCGCCGGGGCGTCGGGCCGGTCGCTGATCGCCGACGAGGGCCTCGGCGTCATCGACCTGGCCCGCCTGGCCCGCGCCGGTCGCGGCCTCGCCGGGTCGGGGCTGGCCACCTACACCGTGCCGGCCAACGCGGCGAACGTGGACGGCGCGTCGGTGCTGATCCCGGATGCGGCGCAGGTCGACGGCCTCTTCGCCTCGTTCGCCGACGGCTCCATCCTGAGCGTCCCGGCCGAGGCCGACGTCGCGGCCGTGCAGCCCGGCGACGTCCCCATCCAGGTGCTGAACGGCGCCGGCGTGGAGGGTCTGGCCGGCCAGGACCGCGACTTCCTGACCGCCCGCGGCTTCACCGTCTCCGGCGTCGGCAACGCCGACGCCGTCCCCTCCACGGTCGTGCGCCACCCCCCGGGGCAGCAGGCAGCCGCCCAGCTGGTCGCCGACCAGATCCCCGGCGCGACCGTGGCGGAGGTCCCGGAGGTCGCCGACGTCACACTCGTCCTCGGTCCGGGCGCGACGTTCGACGCACCCCCTCCCCCGCCCCCGACAGAGGACCCCGGCGCGGCCGAGGAGGTCCCCCTCGGCGCCGGCGCGGTGCCCCAGGACTGCGGGTAGCCGCCCGCCGGCCGCTACAGGTAGCTGCGGGGGTCGACCGGGACGCCGTTGGCGCGGATCTCGAAGTGGAGGTGGGTGCCGGTGCAGGATCCGGTGCAGCCCATCCCGCCCAGGTAGGTGCCGGTCGACACCGACTGGCCGGAGGAGACCGCGATCTCGGACAGGTGCGCGTAGGCGGTGACGAAGCCGCCGCCGTGGGCGACCAGGACCAGGTTGCCGTAGCCGCCGAGGGGACCGGCGTGGATGACCGACCCGCCCTTGGCCGCCGCGATCGGGGTCCCGGTGCCGCTGGCGATGTCGATGCCCTCGTGCATCCGGCCCCAGCGGGGACCGAACTCGCTGGTCACGCTGCCGGATGCCGGCCAGGAGAACCCGCCGCCGCTGGGGGGCGGCGGTGCGGGCGCGGCCTGGGGTTCGTCAGCCCCGCCGTCGTCGTCCGCCCCTCCCCCGTCCGAGGACCCGCCACCGGAGCCGGAGCTGCCGGACCCGCCGCTGCTCGACCCGCCGCCAGATCCCCCCGCGGCGGCCTGCTGCTCGCGCTGCTGGGCCGCTCGGGCTGCTGCGGCCGCGGCGGCCCCGCGCTCGCGGGCGATGCGGGCCAGCTCCTCGGCCTCGCTCTCGAGGTGGTTCTCGCGGGCCTCGAGCTGGGCGACCAGCTCCTGGCTGGCCGCCGCCACGACGGCTCGGTCGTTCCGTATCTCCTCCACCTCGGCGAGCAGGGCCTCCTGCTCGGTGAGGACGTTGCCGAGGGCGACCTCCTCGGCCTCGAGGGCCTGCTCCTCGGCGACGACGCGGCGCTCGGCGTTGGCCAGGGTCTCGACCGCGGCGCGGTCCTCGCGCCCGATGGCGCTCATGTAGGCGCTCTGGCGCACCGCCTGGGTGACGGAGTTGGCGCCGAGGACCTGGATGACGTCGTCGGGGCGGGCCTGCCGGTAGAGCCGGGCGACGCGCTCGCCCATCAGCTCGCGCTGCTGGGCCAGCTCCGCGCGCGCCTCGGCCAGCCGGGCCTCGGCGTCCGCGACGGCCTCCTGCTGCCGTGCGACGGCCTGCGACGCGGCCTCGACCGCGTCGAAGGCGGCCTGCAGCTGCCGGTCGGCGTCCTCGAGGGCGATCTGGTCCCCCTCGGCGTCTGATCGCGCCGACTCGAGCTCGTCGCGCCCCGCCTGCAGCTGCGCGCGCGTCGCGGCGATCCGGTCCTCCTCCGGGCTGGCGGCCACCGCCGGCAGGGCGGTGAGGGCCATCGCGAGGAGGCACAGCACCGCGATGGCGCGGCGCGCGGACGAGGGCGCGAGCGTGGGGGCTTCCGGCATTCGTGGGGGCACGACCATCCGTAACGGCAAGGACGACTCCGCGGCCAGGGGAGGCCGCGGTGTGCGTTCGATGGGTTGTCACGGGGAAGCGGCACGAGGTGTACCCCGTGGTCGACCGCGAATCAACGAGGCGAACGGACAGGTGTCCGCCGGTGCCGGACCGCGAGCGCACAGGTCGTCGCGGCAGACCACGCACCGTAGGCTGGGCGTCAACATGGCGACGCGTCCTGCCCCGCGACCGCGGCGGCACCGTCCGGCGGGCGGCAGGGCGGGCCGGCCGGCCTGGCTGCGCCCCGCCGTCGTCGCCGGCGTGGTCGTCGTGGCGGCCGCCGCGGGCCTGATCGCGTTCCGGAGCGCCCGACCCGGTGCGCTGCCGGGCACCGTGGTCGGCGGGGTGGAGGTCGGCGGGCTCGAGGAGGCGGCCCTCCGCCAGGCGGTGGCGACGATGGGCGCCGACCGGGCGGCCCGGCGCATCGACGTCCAGCGCGGTCCCCTGCGCGTGCCCACCTCGGCGGGCGCGGCGGGCTACGCCGTCGACGTCGACGCGACCGTCGACGCGGTCCTCCGCCACGGCCGGCAGCTCAACCCGCTCGCCGCCATGGCCGACCACCTGACCGCCGGGTTCACCACGACCCGGGTCCGGCCTGTCGAGGTCGTCGACGACGCGGCGTACCGCCGGTGGGTGATCGCCCTCGGGGAGGACCTCGGCCTGGACGCCGTCCGCGGGGAGGTCCTCGTCGCCGGCTCGCTGGTCGAGGTCCTCCCCCCGCCGCCGGGTGAGATCATCGACGCCGCCGCCCTCCGCGACCGCCTGCTCGCCGCGGTCGACGAGGCCGACACCGACGACGCCGAGGTCACGATCGTGGACGTCCCCACGACCACCGCCACCCCCTCCGCCGACGAGGACCTCCTCGCACGCCTGGCCGCCGACGTCGACCGGGCGATCAGCGCGCCCGTCACCCTCACCCGGGGGGAGGCGGCGCTGACGTTCACCGCCGAGCAGATCGGTGACCTGCTGGCCGTCCGCGCCGAGCCGGTCACCGCCACGCCGGGCGCGGCCGCCCTCGAGCTCGTCGTCGACCCCTCCGCCCTCGCCGGCCTGGTGGGCGACGAGCGGCGCGCCGCGCTGTCCGAGCCCCCCCGTGACGCGGTCGTCGATGTGCGCGGCGACGCCGTCCAGCTCGTCGGGTCCTCCCCCGGATTCGCCTTCGACGCGGTCGTGGCGGCGGACCAGCTCCTCGAGGTCGCGACCTCGGTCGGTCCCCGGACCGTGCCGCTCGAGGGCGAGAACCTCGAGCCGGAGGTGACCACCGCCGAGCTCGAGGCCCTCGGCATCCGCGAGGTGGTCGCCACCTACACGACGGAGCACGCCTGCTGCGAGGGCCGGGTCACCAACATCCAGCGGATGGCCGACCTCGTCGACGGCGCGGTCGTCGGGCCCGGCGAGACCTTCTCCCTCAACGCCCACGTCGGGCCGCGCACGACCGAGGCCGGCTTCGTCGACGGCGGCGCGATCTCCGGCGGCGAGTTCACCGACCAGATCGGTGGAGGGGTCAGCCAGTTCGCGACGACGCTGTTCAACGCCGTCTTCTTCGGCGGCTACGAGATCCTCGAGTTCAAGCCGCACAGCTACTACATCCCCCGCTACCCGGTCGGGCGCGAGGCGACGTTGAACTTCGACCCGCCGATCGACGTGGCGTTCCGCAACGACTCCCCCCACGGCATCTACGTCGCCACCTCCCACACCGACACGTCGGTGACCGTCGCGCTGGTGTCGACCACCTGGGCCGAGGTGGAGTCCACCACCAGCGAGCGCTACGGGATCCGGGAGCCGCGCGAGGAGCGGACCGAGACCGACGAGCTCGACGCCGGCGACGAGCGGGTCGCCCAGGGCGGCCGGCCGGGCTTCAGCGTCGACATCACCCGCACCATCCGCTACGTCGACGGCCGCGAGGAGGTCGAGCGGTTCACGACCACCTACCTCCCCGAGCCGCGGATCATCGAGGTCGGCACGGGTGCGGCGGACGGCCCCACCGAGCCCCCCGAGGACGATCCCACCGACGACGCGCCGGACGACGCGTCTGGCGAGGAGCCCGCGGACCCCGTCGTGACCGAGCCCCCCGACGAGCCGGCCCCTCCCCCTCCCCCGCCACCCCCTCCGCCACCCCCACCCGCGCCCGATCCCGAGCCGACCGCGGCACCGACGCCCACCCCGGCGCCCGAGCCCGCCGGGTGACCGCGGCGGACCACCTGCAGCGTCCGGAGGATGTGGGAGACTTGCCGGCCATGAGGTGCCGCACCCGGTGACGCTGCTCGGGCTGGCGGCCGTCATCGCCCTGATCCTCGCGAACGGCTACTTCGTGGCGGCCGAGTTCGCGCTGGTCGCCGCGCGGCGGAGCCGCCTCGAGACCGCGGCGGCCGACGGCGACCGCCGTGCGTCACGGGCCGTCGCGGTCATCGAGCGGCTCAGCTTCGCGCTGTCCGGCGCCCAGCTCGGCATCACCGTGACGTCCCTGGCGGTCGGGTTCATCGCCGAGCCGGTGTTCGGCGCGCTGTTCGCCCCGGTCCTCGAGCCGCTCGGCGTCCCCGCGGCGTCGTCGACGGCGGTGGCGCTGACCATCGGCCTGGTGTTCTCGACCGCGGCGCAGATGGTCGTCGGCGAGCTCGGGCCGAAGAACCTCGCGATCGCGAAGGCCGAGGACGTCGCCCGCGGCGTCGCGCGCAGCCAGCAGCTGTACCTGCGCCTGTTCGGTCCGGTGATCCGGCTGTTCGACGGCTCGGCCAACGCGCTGATCCGCGCGGTCGGCATCGAGCCGGTGGAGGAGATCGCCCAGGCCGTCACCCTCGACGAGCTCGAGCACATCATCGCCAGCTCGTCGGAGTCCGGCGCGCTGGAGGCGGGGGTGAGCGGGCTGCTGCAGCGATCGATCGAGTTCCGCGAGCTGAAGGCGGACGACGCGATGCGCCCGCGGTCGGAGGTGGTCTGGATCGCCGACGACGCCACGTGCGACGAGCTGGTCGCCCTGGCAGCCGAGACGGGCCACACCCGGTTCCCCGTGACGGGACCCGAGGGCCTCGACGACGTCCGCGGCGTCGTGAGCATCAAGGAGCTGGTCGACGTCGCCGCCGACGAGCTCGGCATCACCCCGGTCCGCGCCCTGGTCGAGGGGGAGATGGCGGTCCCCGAGACCGCGCCGCTGCCGGAGGTCCTGCGCCTGCTGCGCGACGCCCACACCCAGCTCGCGATCGTCGTCGACGAGTTCGGGGGGACCGCCGGGATCGTCACCCTCGAGGACGTCATCGAGGAGCTCGTGGGCGAGATCCTCGACGAGCACGACCCGTTCGAGCGGTCGCCGGTGCGCCGGGCGGACGGCAGCTGGCGGGTGCCGGGCGGCTGGCGGATGGACGAGGTGCGACGCGACACCGGCATCGCGCTGCCCGAGGGCGATCACGACACGGTGAGCGGCCTGGTCATGGCCCAGCTCGGGCGGGTGCCGACGGTCGGCGACCGCGTCGAGGTCGACGGCATCGTGCTCGACGTCCTCAGCGTCCACCGCCACGCGGTGCAGTCCGTGCGCCTGTCACTGGCCTCGACCGCCGCACCCGAGCGCGGGCCGCTGCCATGACCGGCCTCGTCGGCGGCGTGGTCGCCATCCTGCTGCTGATCGCCAACGGCGTGTTCGTCGCGGCGGAGTTCGCGCTGCTGGCCGCGCGCCGCACGCGCATGGAGCAGCTCGCCGCCGAGGGCGACACCCGCGCCGAGGCGGCGATCACCGGGCTGCGGGAGCTGTCGGTGACCCTCGCCGGCGCCCAGCTCGGCATCACGATGGCGAGCCTCGGCCTGGGCACGGTCGCCGAGCCGCTCGTCGCCGGCTTCTTCGAGCACCTGCTGGCCGACAACACCCCGCTGCCCGAGGAGGCGTCGCTGGCGATCGGCTTCGGGATCGGCCTGTCGATCGTGGTGTTCCTCCACATGGTCGTCGGCGAGATGGCGCCGAAGTCCTGGGCGATCGCCGACCCCGAGCGGTCCGCGCTGGCGCTGGCCCGGCCGTTCCGGGTGTTCGTCACCGTGTTCCGGCCGGTCATCGTCGCGCTGAACGCCATGGCGAACGGGCTGGTGCGGCTGGTCGGCGTGGAGCCGCAGGAGGAGCTGGCGGTGGCCCACGCGCCGAGCGACCTGCTGATGGTCATCCGCGAGAGCGCCCGGGAGGGGACGATCGGCGGGGACGAGCAGACCCTGCTCAGCCGGGCCCTCGAGCTGTCGGGCCTCGACGCCGAGTCGGTGATGATCCCCCGCGGCGACATCGTCAGCGTCCCGGCCGACGCGTCGCGGGAGGAGGTGCTGCAGCTCGCCCGCCGGACCGGCCGGTCGAGGATCCCGGTGCACTCCGGCGACCTCGACCACGTCCTCGGCGTGCTGACGGTGAAGGACCTGATCCTCAGCCGGGTCGACGACGCCGGGAGCGATGCCGGGGAGGGCATCGCCGCGCTCGCCCGGCCGGCGCTGGTCGTGCCGGACTCCCGGCCGATCGAGGACCTCCTCCTCGACATGCGATCGGAGCGCCAGCACGTCGCCATGGTCGTCGACGAGTACGGGTCGGTGAGTGGCCTCGTCGCGATGGAGGACATCGTCGAGGAGCTGATCGGCGACTTCGACGACGAGACCGACCGCGTGTCACGGCGGCTGCGACGCCGACCGGACGGCCAGATGGTGGTGCCGGGGACGCTCCGGCCGCACGAGCTCGCCGACCGCACCGGGCTGGCGCTGCCCGACGGTCCCTACGAGACCCTCGCCGGCTTCCTCGAGCACGAGATCGGGCAGGTCCCGGCGGTCGGCACCACGGTGGTCCACGGGCCGCTGCGGTTCACGGTGACGGCCCGGACCGGCTTCCGGGTGACCGAGATCCGCATCGACGCCGGTCAGTAGGGTCAGGAGATCAGGGTCAGTAGGTCGGGATCTGCGGGTCGATCTCGCGGGCGTAGGCGTTGATCCCCCCCTGGAGGTTCCGGAGCTTCCGGAAGCCCGCACCCCGCAGGATCTCGAGGGCCTCCATCGACCGGCGGCCGGTCTTGCACTGCAGCACGATGTCGTCGGCCGAGTCGAGCTCGTCCATCCGGGTCGGCAGCTCGCCGAGCGGGATCAGGCGGGACCCCTCGATGCGGGAGATCTCGTACTCGTGCGGGTCGCGGACGTCGATCAGGGTGACCGCGTCGCGGACCTTCTCGAACTCCTCCGGGGTGATCTGCACGTCGAAGTCGCTGACGTCCTCCTGCACGTGGTCGTTCGCGGGCATCCCGCAGAACTCCTCGTAGTCGATCAGCTCGGTGATCGGCGCCGCGTCCGGGTCGGACTTGATCTTGATGGTGCGCCAGTCGGCGTCGAGCGCGTCGTACAGCTTCATCCTGCCGATCAGCGGCGTGCCGACCCCGGTGATCAGCTTGATCGCCTCGGTGACCTGGCCGGCGCCGATCGTGGCGCACAGCACGCCGAACACACCGCCCTCGGCGCAGGACGGCACCATCCCCGGGGGAGGCGGCTCGGGGAAGAGGTCGCGGTAGGTCGGCCCCTGCTCCGCCCAGAACACCGCGAGCTGGCCCTCGAAGCGGAAGATCGACCCGTAGACGTACGGCTTCCCGAGGATCGCGCAGGCGTCGTTGACCAGGTACCGGGTCGGGAAGTTGTCGGTCCCGTCGATGACCAGGTCGTACCCGGCGATGATGTCGAGGGCGTTGTCGCTGCGGAGCAGCGTCTCGTGGATGATCACGTCGACACCGGGGTTGATGTCGAGGATCGTCTCCTTCGCCGACTCGGTCTTCCGCTTGCCGATGTCCTTGGTGCCGTGGATCACCTGGCGGTGGAGGTTGGACTCGTCGACGGTGTCGTAGTCGACCAGGCCGATCGTGCCGACGCCGGCCGCGGCCAGGTACATCGCCGCCGGTGAGCCCAGACCGCCGGTGCCGACGAGCAGCACCTTCGCGGCCTTCAGGCGTCCCTGCCCGGCCATGCCGATGTCGGGCATGATCAGGTGGCGGGAGTACCGGCGGATCTCGTCGTTCGTGAGCTCGGCCGGTTCTGCGATGAGCGGTTCCATGTGCGTACTGAACAGGGAGAAGGCCCCAACCCTTCCCAGTGGGAACGGTGGAAAGCCCCCTACCGCCAGCTGTCGATGTCGACGGACGGGTCGACGTGCAGGTGGTCAGTCGACGAGGACGACGTGGAGGGTGCGGGGCCCGTGGACGCCCTCGACGCGGTCGAGCTCGATGTCGCTGGTGGCCGAGGGACCGGAGATCCAGGTCTGGGGCCGGGTGGGATCCAGCCGGCGGACGGCCTGGGGGACGGTGGCGACGACCTGGTCGGCGCGGATCACGCAGACGTGCAGGTCGGGGACGAGGCTGATGGCGCGCCGTCCCTGGCCGGGACCGGCGTCCAGGACGACGGTGCCGGTCTCGGCGATGCCGACCGCGGCGGCGGTGATGACCGCCTCGACGGCGTCCAGGTCGGCGACGGGCAACTGGTGGTCGGGGCGCGAGTCGACGTGGTCGGGCAGCCAGGTGCCGTCCAGGTCCGGTGGGACCACGACGGACCGGGCATCGCCCAGCGCCGCGGCCACCGCCGCGGCGATCCCGTCGACGCCGGTGCGGGTCAGGTCCGCGCGGTAGTCGGTCACACGGTCGACGAACCGGTCGAGCACCGCCGCCTGGTCGCCGAGCGCGGGATGGTCGACGGCGTAGCCGCGCGGGATCTCCGCCGGGGGCGGCTGGCCGTCGAGCGCCGCGCGGATCCGGTCGAGGACCACCTGCCTGGCCTCGCCGTGGGCGCCCCGCGCGCCGTCAACCACGCGATCCCCCCCGCTGCTGCCACCACTGGCGGAACGTCTGCCGGGGCGGCTCGGGGAGGTCACGGCTGGCCGTCCAGGCGTTGAACGGCGGTGGTAGCGACCGAATCCGCCGCTGCCCGCCGCCGGCGTCGCGCGCCAGCAGCCGGCCGGCCAGGACGGCCTTCTGGGCCGCAGCGAAGCGGCGGGCGTCCGCCATCGCCCACGCGGCGGACTGCATCGCCGCGTGCTCGGGTCTGGGTACCCGGCGGTCGTCCGCGACGGCCTCGACGTGGGCGGCGCGGAGGTGGACCAGCATCGACGGGATGTCGATCTTCACCGGGCAGGCGTCGTAGCAGGCACCGCACAGCGACGAGGCGTAGGGCAGCGACGGGTTGTCCTCCACCCCGGTCAGCTGGGGGCTCAGCACCGCGCCGATGGGGCCCGGGTAGACCGAGCCGTAGGCGTGCCCGCCGGTGCGCTCGTAGACCGGGCAGACGTTGAGGCAGGCCGAGCAGCGGATGCAGTGCAGCGCCTCGCGGCCCTGGGGGTCGGCCAGGACCGCCGAGCGGCCGTTGTCGAGCAGCACCAGGTGGACGTCCTGGGGGCCGTCGCCGGGGGTCACACCGGTCCAGAACGACGTGTAGGGGTTCATCCGCTCCCCGGTCGACGACCGCGGGAGGAGCTGCAGGAACACCTCGAGGTCGGTCCACGTCGGCACCAGCTTCTCGATGCCCATGACCGTGATCAGCGTCTCGGGCAGGGTCAGGCACATCCGGCCGTTGCCCTCGGACTCCACCACGCAGAGGGTGCCGCTGTCGGCGACGGCGAAGTTGGCGCCGGAGACCGCGACCCGGGCGGACAGGAACTTCCGGCGGAGGTGGCGGCGAGCGGCCATGGCGAGCATCCGCGGCTCGTCGGTCAGCGCCGGGTCCACGTCGGGCATCTCGCGGAGGAAGATCCGGCGGATCTCCGCACGGTTGCGGTGGATGGCGGGGACGAGGATGTGGGAGGGGGCGTCGTGCCCCAGCTGGACGATCAGCTCGGCCAGGTCGGTCTCGATCGCCGCGATCCCGGCATCGGCGAGGGCCTCGTTGAGCCCGATCTCCTGGGTCGCCATCGACTTGACCTTCACGACCTCGTCGCTGCCGGTCCGGCGGACGAGGTCGGTGACGATCGCGTTGGCCTCGGTCGCATCGCGCGCCCAGTGCACCTGCCCGCCGGCGGCGGTCACCGTGGCCTCGAGCTGGGTGAGCAGCTCGGGCAGCCGGCTCATCACGTCGGCCTTGATCGCCGATCCCGCCTCGCGCAGGGCCTGCCAGTCGTCGACCTCGCCGACCACCCCGGCGCGCTTGGCGCGGATCGTGGCGGTGGCGTGACCGAGGTTGCGCCGCAGCTGGCTGTCCGCCAGGGCACCGCGTGCCGCGGCCGGGAACGGCGCGTCGCCGCGGAGGTGGCCCACGCCGCGCGGGGCGTGCACGACCGGCAGGCGGGTGGCGCCGGCGGGCACCGGCGGCGGGGTCATGCGACCACCGCCTGACGACCCGCCCCGTCGCGGCTGGCCAGGATCTCGGCCAGGTGGATCGATCTGACCCCGGTCCGCAGCCGCGACAGGCCCCCGCCGATGTGCATCAGGCACGAGGAGTCCCCGGCCGTGACGTACTCCGCGCCGGTGTTGCGCACGTGCCGCATCTTGTCGGCCAGCATCGCCGTGGAGGTGTCGGCGTTCTTGACCGCGAACGTGCCCCCGAACCCGCAGCACTCCTCCGCACCCGGGAGCTCGACGAGGTCGATGCCCCGCACCGCCCGGAGCAGCTGCAGGGGCCGGTCGCCCACCCTGAGCATGCGCAGGGAGTGGCAGGTCGGGTGGTAGGTCACCCGGTGCGGGAACACCGCCCCGACGTCGGTGACGCCCAAGACGTCGACGAGCAGCTCGCTCAGCTCGTAGGTCCTCGCGGCCACCGCCTCGGCGCGCTCCGCCAGCCGCGCCTCCCCCGCCGCACGGGCGATCATCGCGTGCTGGTGGCGCACCGATCCGACGCACGACCCCGAGGGGGCGACCACCACGTCGCTGTCCTCGAACGCCTCGACGTGGTTGGCGACCAGCGGCACCGCCATCCCCTCGTAGCCGGTGTTGGTGTGCATCTGGCCGCAGCAGGTCTGGGAGGGCGGGAAGGTCACGTCGTGCCCCAGGCCCTCCAGCACCTGCACCGTCGCCCGCCCCACGTCCGGGAACAGCGTGTCGGCCAGGCAGGTGATGAACAGGGCGATGCGCATCACTCCACAGCATGCCGGATCGGCGGGGCCGCCGTGCCGTCCGCGCCGTTGACATCGGTCTGACAGGTCCCTGACAGCCGCGTCCCGCACGCTGCCCCCCATGAGCACCACCACCGCCACACCCCTGACCACCACCGACCCCGAGGCCTTCGCCGCGCACCTCTTCGGCGCGGGCAACGCCATGCCCGTCGAGATGGCCCGCCGCAACGCCGCCGAGGCCGGCGTGGCCGACCGGGTCCGCTTCCACCTCGCCGACGGCGCGGAGATGCACGGCAGCTACGACGCCGGGGTCGTCGTGGTGATGGACGAGGCGGTCGCCGAGGTCTTCGACCCGCCCGGCGACGACCTCGAACGGCTGAGGTACGGGCTGAGCCTGACGCTGTGCCCGCCCTGTCCCGCGACCACTCGGTGGACCGGCACCGTCATCCGGCCGTCCACGCTGCGGGCCTACGCCCAGGGGGCCGGCTTCCGCGACATCGAGATCCTCCCGATCGAGGACTTCGGCCTCTGGCGCTCCTACGAGCTGATCGCCTGATCCCGGACGGCTCTGACCGGGCCCCGACCGGTTCCGGTCAGCGGGTCCCCTCGAGGTCCTGCACGCCGACGACGCGGAGCAGGTCCAGGGCCTCCGCGTCCCGCGTACCCGGCGCGGCGGAGTAGACGATCACCCGCTGATCGGCGTCTGGCAGGGCCAGGACGTCGCAGTCGAGCGTCAGGCGCCCGACCACCGGGTGCTCGAAGGTCTTCGTCGCCTCCCGGAGCACCTCGACGTGGCCGGCGTCCCACAGGTCTGCGAAGCGGTCGCTCCCCCGTCGCAGGTCGGTCAGCAGGGCCGCCAGATCCGGGTCGTCGGGGTAGCGAGCCGACACCGCCCGCAGGTCGGCCACGGTGGCGGCGAGGGCAGCGCCCTCGTCGGTGTGCACGACCCGTCCCGGACCCCCGAGGAACTGGATGCGGGCGATGTTGGGCCGCGCGCCCGGCCACGCGGTCAGGTCACCCACCAGGGCCAGGGCCAGGTCGTTCCAGGCGAGCACGTCGCCCTTCGCGTCGAGGACCATCGCCGGCAGGTCCGCCAACCGGTCCAGGACCCGGAGGGTGCCTGGCCGCACGACGTCGTCGATGCGGCCCGGACGTGGCGGGTCGATCCCGGCCAGGTGGTGCAGGTGGTCGCGCTGGTCCCTGCTCAGCCTGAGCGCCCGGGACAGCGCGGTCACCACCTGGGCCGACGGCCGGGGCCCGCGGCCCTGCTCGAGGCGCACCAAGTAGTCGACGGAGATGCCGGCGAGCGCGGCCACCTCCTCACGGCGCAGGCCGGGGACGCGGCGACGTGAGCCCGCCGGCAGGCCGACGTCGGCCGGCTGCAGCCGGTCGCGCGCAGCCACCAACGCGGTGGCGAGACCATCGCGGTCCATGTCGCCAAGCATGCCGGAACCCACGGCCCCCAGCCTGGGATCGCCGGTCCCAGGCTGACCGGGCCCTGGGCAGGGGGCCGCCGGCACCCCAAGGTCTGGGCCATGACCACTGCACTCATCACCGGAGCGAACCGCGGCCTGGGCCTCCAGGCCGCACACGACCTCGCCAGCCTGGGCTGGCACGTCTGGCTGGGGTCCCGTGATCCGGGCCGCGGGGCCGAGGCCGCCCGTGGGCTGGCCTCCCTGCCCGGGCGGGTCACCCCGCTCGCCCTCGACGTGACCGACGACGCGTCGGTCGAGGCGGCCGTGGAGGTCGTCGACGACGCCGGGGATCCGTTGGACGTCCTCGTCAACAACGCCGGCATCACCGGTCCCGCGGTCCCCCCCGAGGAGACCGGACCGTCTGACTTCCTCGCCTGCTTCGGCGTCAACCTGCTGGGGCCGGTGCGGGTGACCCGGGCGTTCCTGCCGCTGCTCCGCCGCGCCGAGGACCCGCGGGTGGTCATGGTCTCGAGCGGCGTCGGCTCGATCACCCGCACGTCGGACCCGACCCGACTCGAGTCGCAGATCCACAGCCTGATCTACCCGTCCTCGAAGGCGGCGTTGAACATGGTGACCTCGCAGTACGCGCGGGCGATCCCCGACGTGCGGTTCACCGCCGTCGACCCCGGCTACACCGCGACGGACCTCAACGGCCACCGGGGCCACCAGACGGTGGAGGAGGGCACGGCGATCATCGTCCGCGCCGCCACCGGGCAGGCGGGCGGTCCGAGCGGGGTGTTCATCGACGCCGACGGCCCGCTCCCCTGGTGAGCCGACGACCGGTCGGGGCGTCGCTCGTCGTCGATGGGCCGTCGCACACGACCGCACCGTGACACGCCCGACACACGACCGCGATCGGGTCGAGACGGCGACCGCGTGTCCTGGTGCGCATGTCGGACGACGTGATCACGCACTGCCCGTACTGCGCCCTCGACTGCGGCATGAAGCTCACGGTCGACCGCGGCCGGGTGACCGGCCAGGCCAAGTGGAAGGCGTCCCCGCTGTCCGGGGGCGGCCTGTGCACCAAGGGCATCACCGCCTGGGAGCAGGTGCACCACGCCGACCGACTGGTCGACCCGCTCGTGCGGCGTGACGGCGTGCTCACCCCGGTCGGGTGGGACGAGGCGCTGGACGTGGCCGCGGAGGGGCTCACCCGGATCCGCGACGCCCACGGACCGGCGGCCAACGCGGTCCTCGGCGGCGGGTCGCTCACCAACGAGAAGGCCTACCTGGTCGGCAAGTTCGCCCGGCTGGCGCTCAGGACGCCCCACATCGACCCCAACGGGCGGCTGTGCATGACGTCCGCCGGGGCCGCCGCCGTGCGGGCCTTCGGGGTGGACCGGGCCATGACACCCCTCGAGCACCTGCCCGACGCCGACGTCGTGGTCGTGGTCGGCGCCAACCTGCCCGACGCCTACCCGCTGCTGATGCCGCTCATCGCCAAGGCGCGCCGCAAGGGGACGCGGTTCGTGGTCGTCGATCCGCGGGGCTCGAAGCTGATCAAGGGCGACGACGTGCACCTGGCGGTCCGCCCCGGCGCGGACACGGCCCTCGCGGCAGGGCTCCTGCGCGAGGTGGCGGTGCGCGGCGGGGTCGACTGGCCGTTCGTGCGCGCCCGCACCAGTGGGGTCGACGCGGTCCTCGACGCGGTGGAGCCCTGGGATCTCGAGCGGACCGCCCTGGCCGCCGGCGTCGGCCTGGACGACCTCGCACGGGCCGCGGAGCGCATCGCCACCGCCCGGAACGGCATGATCCTCCACGCCCGCGGCATCGAGCAGCAGGTCAACGGCACCGAGGCCGTCCTCGGCTGGATCAACATCGCGCTCGCGCGCGGGTGGGCGGGCCGCAGGGGCTGCGGGATCATGCCGATGACGGGCCAGCGCAACGGCCAGGGCGGCCGCGAGCACGGGCAGCGCTGCGACCAGCTGCCCGGCTACCGGTCGATCGACGACCCCGCGGACCGGGCGGTCGTCGCCGAGCGGTGGGGCGTCGCCCCGGAGGACCTGCCGGGTCGTGGGAAGACCTACGTCGAGATCCTCCACGCCGCCGAGGCGGGCGAGGTCCGCGGCGCGGTCGTGATCTCCGCGAACCCCGCGGTGTCCGCCCCGCGGAGTGCCCGGATCCGCCGCGCGCTCGAGCGCCTCGAGCACCTGGTCGTCATCGACCCGTTCATGTCCGAGACCGCCCGGTACGCCGACGTGGTCCTCCCCGGCACGACCTTCGCCGAGGAGGACGGCACGATCACCACGACGGAGGGGCGGGTGGTGCGCGTCGACCAGGCCGTCCCGCCGGTCGCGGTCCGCGGGGACCTCGACGTCATCCGCGGGCTGGCCCGCCGGCTCGGAGTCCGCCACCACTTCGACTTCCACACCGGCCGCGAGGTGTTCGAGGAGCTGAAGGCCCTGTCCGCCGGCGGGACCGCGGACTACTCGGGCATGGACTACGACCGGATCCGCGACGACGGCGGCATCTTCTGGCCCGCCCCGCCGGATCGGCCCGAGGGCACCCCGGTCCTGCACGTCGACCGCTTCGGCCACCCCGACGGGCTGGCCCGGTTCCACGTCGTGACCCCCTCCTCCCCCCACGTCCTGCCCGATGCCGCCCACCCGCTGGTGCTCACCACCGGACGGCACCGCGACCACTACCTGTCGGGCAACCAGACCCGTCGGATCCCCGCCCAGCTGGCCAAGGCACCCGAACCGGTCCTCGAGGTCCACCCGGCCACGGCCGCCGCCGAGGGGCTCGACCCCGACCGGCCCGTCGTCCTGACGTCGCGCCACGGGTCGGTGTCGCTCACGTGGACGACGAACCCCGACCTGCGCGCCGACACGCTGTTCGTCGCGTGGCACTGGGAGGGCATCAACGACCTGACCGACGACGCCCTCGACCCGATCTCCGGCATCGCCGGGGTGAAGCACACCCCGGTCGCGGTGAGCCAGGTCCCCTCCGCCGACCAGGTCCCTTCCGACGGGGCGTCCCGCACACCCGCAGCTGCCGGCGCTACCCCTCGTTGACCAGGCGGTAGCCGACGCCGCGGACGGTCTGGATCCCCACCGAGGTGCCCTCGAGCTTGCGGCGCAGCCGCGCGACCTGGTGCTTCACGGTCCCTGCGTCCTCGGGCACCTCGTGCCCCCAGCCCTGGGTGATCAGCTCCTCGGTCCGGCACACCGACCCGCCGCGGCGGCTGAGGGTCGCGAGGACCAGGTACTCGCGCTTGCCGAGGGGGATCTCGGTCTGGTCGACGATCGCGGAGGAGTCCCCCGGGTTCATGACGACCTCGACGGGGCGCTCCCACTCCCGGCGGGCGAGCCACGCCTCGACCTCGCGGACCAGGTCCATCGAGCGGTAGCGCACCGGCGACATCCGCACCGGCAGACCGACGTCCTCGCACGTGCCGGCCGTCACCGGTCCCACGGCCGCCACGGCGGTCCGCGTGCGGGCCACGGCGCGCAGCGCGTCGGCGTCCGCCCCGGCCACGTCGACGAGGTTCCGCACCGCCCCGGGGGAGGTGAAGGTCAGCACGTCGACCTCCTCGGCCACCAGGGCGTCGACGAGCTCCCTCGCCCGCGCCAGGTCCGTCGGGGGTCCGGTGCGGTAGGGCATCACCGAGACGACGTCGAGGCCGGCGTCGACCAGGCCGTCATAGGCGCGGGGGTGGCCGCCGTGCAGCTGGACCGCCACGGCGTCGCCCGGCAGCGCCCTGCTGGCGAGCCACGCGGCGACCGTCGCGTCGGTCTCCTTCGGCGACACCCAGGCGGGGGTGATGCCCGCGCCGACCAGCCCGCCCTCGGCCTTCGCGGACCGGGCGATGCAGCGGGTGCCGGCCATCAGGTCCTCGAGCCGCCCGCGGAGCCCGGCCCGCTCGGCGGCCTCGAGCCACAGGCGCATGCCGATGCCGGTGGTCGCGACGATCCACTGGGGGCGGAGGCCGAGGATGACCTCGGTGTCCGCGACGATCTCGGCGTCGTCGGCGGGGTGGTCACCGCTCAGCATCGGGGCGTGGATGACCGTCGCCCCGCGACGCTCGAAGGCGTCGACGAGGTCCTGGCCACGACGTGCGCCGGTGACGGCGACGACGGTCGACTCCACCGCACCTCCTCTTCTCGACTCGGATCCCCGCGGTCAGGGCACCGGCCATCGTGGGCCGGCCGTGTTCCAGGTGACCGGCGGTCGTGTTTCCTGTGTGTGACCGCTGCGTCGCGGTGGCGCGCGACGTCCACGACACACGCACGTCACCTCGAGCGGGCGGCGCGGTAACGCGCAGCGCCCACGGTGTGGGCCATGCAGGACCCCACCCCCCCGGACCCCATCCGGACCGTCGTCGTCGGGGACGGCATGGTCGGCGCGCGCTTCCTCACCGAGCTCGACCGCGCCGGGCTGCTCGGCGCCCACCACGTCACCGTGATCGGCGAGGAGCGCCACGCCGCCTACGACCGCGTGCACCTCTCCTCCTACGTCGAGGGGGCGTCGGCGGCGGACCTCAGCGTCGCCGACACCGGCCTGCGGGCCCACCCCGCGGTGGACTGCCGCATGGGCCGGCGGGCCACCGCGATCGACCGCGACGCGCGCACCGTGACGACCGACGACGGCGCGGTCATCGGCTACGACCACCTGGTGCTCGCCACCGGGTCGAGCCCGTTCGTCCCGCCGATCCCCGGCTCGGACGGCGTCGACTGCTTCACCTACCGCACCCTCGACGACCTCGACGGGATCATCGCCGCCGCCGCCGGGGCGCACCGCGGGGTGGTCATCGGGGGCGGTCTGCTGGGGCTCGAGGCCGCCAACGCGCTCCGGCTGCTCGGCCTCGACGTCGCCGTGGTCGAGTTCGCCCCCCGGCTCATGCCCCGCCAGCTCGACGACGGCGGCGCCCGGGCGCTGCGCCAGCGCATCGCCGACCTCGGCATCGACGTCCGCACCGACACGGCCACCTCCGCGATCGTGGCCGACGCCGACGGGCGGGTCAGCCACCTCGCCTTCGACGACGGCACGACCCTGCCGACGGACCTCGTCGTGTTCTCCGCCGGCATCCGGGCGCGCGACGAGCTCGCGCGGGCCGCGGACCTGGCCGTCGGCGAGCGGGGCGGCGTGGCCGTGGACGAGACGCTCACCACCGCCGACCCGCACGTGCACGCGATCGGCGAGTGCGCCAGCGTCGACGGGGTGGTCTACGGACTCGTGGGGCCGGGCTACGCGATGGCGCGGGTCCTCGCGGGGCGGCTGGCCGGCGGAGAGGCCACCTTCGACGGCGCCGACCTCTCGACGCAGCTCAAGCTGCTGGGTGTCGACGTCGCCAGCGTCGGGGACGCGATGGGCGACGGCGAGGGGTGCCGGTCGGTGGTGTTCGACGACCCGATCGGCGCGGTCTACCGGAAGGTCGTCACGTCGGCGGACGGCCAGCGCGTCCTGGGCGGGATCCTGGTCGGCGACGCGAGCGGCTACGACCGGATCCTCCGCCTCACCACCTCCGGCCGTCCTGCGGAGGTGCCGGCGGCCGCGCTGGCCGCCCCCCAGGTGGACGCCCCCGCGACCGGCCCCGGCGACCTGGCCGACGACGACCTGGTCTGCACCTGCAACACCGTCACCAAGGGCACGATCTGTCAGTCGATCCGCCACGACGGCATCACGACGCTCGGGGGCCTGCGCGCGGCGACCGACGCCGGCACCGGCTGCGGCAGCTGCACCGCGCTGTGCAAGCGGATCCTCGACACCGAGATGGCCGCCCAGGGCCTCGAGGTCGACACCAGCCTGTGCGCCCACTTCCCCCTCACCCGCCAGGAGCTCTTCGACGTGGTGCGGGTGCGGGGCCACCGCACGTTCGCGGAGGTCATCGCGGACGCCGGTCGTGGCGGGGGCTGTGAGATCTGCAAGCCCGCCGTCGCCTCGATCCTGGCGACCCAGCACAACGAGTACGTCCTCACCCCGGCGCACGCCCCCACCCAGGACACCAACGACCGGTTCCTCGCCAACATCCAGCGCGACGGCACCTACTCCGTCGTCCCGCGCGTCCCCGGCGGGGAGATCACCCCGCGCAAGCTCGCGGTCCTCGCGGCGGTCGCCGAGGAGTTCGACCTCTACACCAAGATCACCGGCGGCCAGCGGATCGACCTGTTCGGCGCCCGGCTGGAGCAGCTGCCCGCGATCTGGCGCCGGCTGGTCGATGCCGGCTTCGAGTCCGGCCACGCCTACGGCAAGGCGCTCCGCACGGTGAAGTCCTGCGTCGGGCGGAGCTGGTGCCGCTACGGCGTCCAGGACTCGACGACGCTCGCGATCGAGCTCGAGCAGCGCTACCGGGGGCTCCGGTCACCGCACAAGATCAAGATGGCGGTCTCCGGGTGCTCGCGGGAGTGCGCCGAGGCCCAGGGCAAGGACGTCGGCGTGATCGCGACCGAGCGGGGCTGGAACCTCTACGTGGGCGGCAACGGCGGGATGACGCCGCAGCACGCGGTGCTGCTCGCCACCGACCTGTCCACCGAGGACCTGGTCCGCACCATCGACCGGTTCCTCGCCTACTACGTGCGCACCGCCGACAAGCTCGAGCGCACCGCGACGTGGCTGAACCGCATCGACGGCGGCATCGACCACGTCCGCGCGGTCGTGCTGGAGGACGCCCTCGGCCTGGCCGACGAGCTCGAGGCCGCCATGGCCCGCCACGTCGAGACCTACGCCGACGAGTGGGCCGCCACGCTCGACGACCCCGAGCGCCTGACGATGTTCGCGAGCTACGTCAACGACGACGCCGGCGACGACCTCGCCTACGTGCGCGAACGCGACCAGCGCCGCCCCGCCACCGACGACGAGCGCAGGCGGCTGCTCCCCGTCGTCGACGTCACCGCCCGCGAAGGAGCGATGTCATGAGCACCGTCCTCGACGCCACCGCGCTCACCTGGCAGGTCGCCTGCCCACTCGACCGGATCCTGCCCGACTCCGGCGTCGCCGCCCGCATCGCCGGCCGCCCCGTCGCCGTCTTCCGCCTGCGCGATGGCCGGGTCGTCGCCATCGACCACACCGACCCGTTCACCGGCGTCGCCGTCCTCGCCCGCGGGCTGGTCGGCGACCACGACGGCGTTCCGACGGTCGCCTCTCCCCTGCACAAGCAGCGCTTCAGCCTGCTCGACGGACGCTGCCTGGACGACGACGCCGTCGCGGTGTCGACCCACCCCACTCGGGTCGTCGACGGCCACGTGCTGGTCGCCGTCGCCTGACCCACCCCTCCCCCATCGGTGTCCCCCGACCACGGAGCTCCCCCATGCCCTCACGCCCCGACACGATCCGCGCCCGCATCGGCGCCCTGGCGAGCTTCGACGGCCGCTACCGGGTGCTGCACCTGACCTGGTTCGCGTTCTTCCTGACCTTCGTGGTCTGGTTCAACTTCGCGCCGTTCTCCGCGACGATCGGCGAGGAGCTCGGGCTCTCCCGCGAGCAGCTGCTGACCATCGGCCTGTGCAACGTGGCGCTGACGGTCCCCGCCCGGGTGCTGGTCGGGATGGCGCTCGACCGCTGGGGTCCGCGTCGGGTGTTCGGCGCGATCCTGGTCTACGCGGCCGTGCCCTGCACCGCCTTCGCGCTCGCGACGAGCTTCGAGGTGCTGGTCGCCTCGCGCCTGGCCCTGTCGATCGTGGGCGCCGGGTTCGTGGTCGGCATCCGCATGGTCAGCGAGTGGTTCCCCCCGCGGGAGATCGGGACCGCGGAGGGGGTCTACGGCGGCTGGGGCAACTTCGGCTCGGCAGCGGCCGCGTTCACCCTTCCGGGCGTCGCCGTGGCCGCGGGCGCCATCGGCGGGTGGCGCGCGGCGATCGCCGCGACCGGGGTCCTCGCAGCCGGCTACGGCCTGTACTACCTGCGGGCGGTCACCGACACACCCGAGGGGTCGTCGTACGCCCGTCCGCGGCGCCAGGGCGCGCTCGAGGTCACCAGCCGCCGCAGCGTGTACGCGCTCCTCGTCCTCAACGTCCCGCTCGTGGCGGTGCTCGGGCTGGTCGCCTGGCGCCTGCAGCGCGTCGGGCTGTTCTCCACCCGCGTGCTCGTCGTGATCCTCGCGACCCTCGCCGTCCTGCTCGTGGCGCAGTCGCGCCGCATCTGGACGGTCAACGCGCCGGCCCGGGCCGGGGCCTACGACGAGGGGGACCGCTACCCCATCCGCTCGGTCGCGGTCCTGAGCGCCAGCTACTTCGTGACCTTCGGCTCGGAGCTCGCCGTCGTCTCGATGCTGCCGACGTTCTTCGCCGACACCTTCGGGCTGTCGGCGGTGCTCGCCGGCGCGACCGCGTCGGCCTTCGCGTTCATGAACCTGGGGGCGCGACCGATCGGCGGGCTCATGAGCGACCTGATGGGGAGCCGCACGCGGACGCTCACGACGATCCTGCTCGGGTTGGCCGTCGGGTACGGCGGCATGGCGCTGGTGGGGTCGGCCTGGCCGGTCGGGCTGGCGATGGCGGCGGCGATGTGCTGCTCGTTCTTCGTCCAGGCCGGCGAGGGGGCAACCTACGCCATCGTCCCGCTGGTGGAACCGCGCGTGTCGGGGCAGATCTCCGGCATCGTCGGCGCCTACGGCAACGTCGGGGCGCTCTGCTACCTCACGCTCCTGCTGTTCGCCGGTCCGACCGCGTTCTTCCTCACCATCGGCGCCTCGGCCGTCGTCGTGGCGGGGATCAGCCGGTTCCTCGTCGAGCCCGCCGGCAGCTTCGCCGACGCCCACGGCGAGGTCGTTGACCTCGCCGACCCCACCCCGGTCGCGGCGTGAAGCCCGCCCACGACACGATCGGGGCCTCCCTCGCCCTACGGCGAGGTAGGCCCCGATCGCGCCCAACTTCGGCGGTGCCCCGGCCCCCCGTGGTCCCCCGTGCGCCCCGCTCCGTCGGGGCTCAGCGCCTGATCGAGAGGTCCTCGGTCTGCCAGTCGCCGAAGTAGACGATGTCCCGGGCGTCGTGGCGGTTCAGGACGGCGACGATGCGGTCGAGGGTCTCGCGGTCGGTGACGTCGTTGATCACGATCCCGTGCCGGCCCTCGCGGACGACCTGGCCGAGCCGGACGAGCTCCTCGCGCTCCTGGCCGAGGGACACCAGCCACTTCACGACGCGGGTGGCGCCGTGGGAGTCCTCCTCGCCGGCCTCCAGCTGACCGGCGAACTCGTCACCGGAGCCGTGGCTCACGCTCGCGAGGTCGACGGACGCCTCGTCGGCGAGGGAGGACAGCACCGCCTCGGCGGTCGGCTCGTCCGCCACGTGGGCGATGACGGCGTGCTGGTTCGGGCGGGTGTTCGCGCTCATGGGTTCGGCCCTCAGACGTTGAAGCCCATGGCCCGCAGCTCCTCGCGGGCCTCGTCGGAGATCATGTCGGTCGTCCACGGCGGGCTGAAGACGAACTCGACGTCGGCGTCGTCGATGCCCGGCAGGCGGGTCAGCACGAGCGTCGCCTGGGTGTGGAGCAGCTCGGTGAGGGGGCATCCCATCGAGGTCAGCGTCATCCGCAGGTAGGCGGTGTGGTCGTTGACCTCGATGTCGTAGACCAGCCCGAGGTCGACGACGTTGATGCCGATCTCGGGGTCGAGGACGGCCTTCATCGCCTGCCGGCACGCGGCGGGGGTGGCGACGCCGTGCTCGTCGACCTCGGCGTCGGCGAACGGGGTGTCGGTGCCCTCCCCCTCCCCGTGCTTGGCGGCGAACTCCTCGTCGGTCTCCGCGGTGGGCCAGCCGGTCACGGGATCGGTGGTGGTGTCGCTCATCGTCAGATCACTCCTCGTCGTGGGTCACGCGGTGCTCGGCGGCACCGGCCCGGTGGGTCTCGATCGCGTCCTTGAGGGCCATCCACCCGAGCAGCGCGCACTTGACGCGGACGGGGAACTTGGCCACGCCGCGGAAGGCGACGCCATCCAGGAGGTCGTCCTCGCGGGCGATCTCCTCCCCGTGCATCATCAGCCGGAAGGACTCGGCGAGCTCGAGGGCGTCGTCGAGGTCCCGGCCGATCACGGCCTCGGTCATCGCCGACGCGCTCGACATCGAGATCGAGCAGCCGTCGCCGTCGTAGGCGACCGCCCCGACGGTCGCGCCGTCGCCGACGCGCAGGCGCAGATCCATCTCGTCGCCGCACAGCGGGTTCGAGTGGTGGACGTGCACGTCGTGCGGGTCGAGCTCCGGCGCGCGGTTCCGGGGCTTCTTGTAGTGGTCCAGGATGATCTCCTGGTACAGGTCGTCAAGGCTCATGGGTCGCGCTCCGCATCAGACCTCGAAGAACGCCTGCGCGGCGCGGATGGCGTCGCACAGCGGCTCGATCTCGTCGGTGGTGTTGTAGAGGTAGAACGACGCCCGCGTCGTCGCGGCGCTGCCGAGCGAGCGGACCAGCGGCTTGGCGCAGTGGTGGCCCGCCCGGACCGCCACGCCCTCGCGGTCGAGGATCGTCCCGATGTCGTGGGGGTGCAGGCCCTCGATCGCGAAGCTGACCGCGGCGCCGCGGGCCTTCGGGTCGGCCGGGCCGTGGACGGTCACGCCGCGCATCTCACCGAGCGCGGGGAGGACCTGCTCGAGGAGCGCGACCTCGTGGGCGCGGACGGCGTCCATGCCGAGGGCCGAGAGGTAGTCGACGGCAGCGCCCAGCCCGACCGCCTCGGCGATCATCGGGGTGCCGGCCTCGAAGCGGTAGGGCACCTCGTTGTAGGTGGCGCCGTACAGCTGGACGTCGAGGATCATCTCGCCGCCGCCGAGGAACGGGGGCATCGACTCGAGCAGGTCGAGGCGGCCGGCGAGCACGCCGACCCCCGAGGGGCCGCACATCTTGTGGCCGCTGAAGCACAGGAAGTCCGCGCCCAGATCGGCCATGTCCGTCGGCATGTGGGGGACGCTCTGCGCACCGTCCACGACGACGACCGCCTCCGGGTTCGCGCGGCGGACCGCGTCGGCCATCTCGGCGACCGGGTTGATCGTCCCGACGACGTTCGACATCGCGGTGACGGCGAGCAGCTTCACCCGTCCGCCGGACACGATCTCGGCGAAGGCGTCGAGGTCGAGGCGACCGCCGTCGGTCACGGGGACGGCCGCCAGCTCGAACCCGGCGTCCGCGGCCGCCATCTGCCAGGGCACCAGGTTCGCGTGGTGCTCCATCTGGGTGTAGCAGAGGACGTCACCCGGCCCGAGGCGACGGCGCGCCCAGGAGTGGGCCAGCAGGTTGAACGCCTCGGTGGCGTTCTTGGTGAACACGACGGCGCGCGGGTCCGCGCCGACGAAGCGGGCGACCTTCGTGCGGGCCCCCTCGAAGCGGTCGGTCGCCTCCTCCGCCAGCGCGTGGACGCCGCGGTGCACGTTCGAGGTGTGGCACCGGTACATGTCGGTGACCGCGTCGATCACCGCCGTCGGCTTCTGCGACGTCGCCGCGGAGTCGAGGTAGATCAGCGGACGCCCGTGGACCTCGCGGTCGAGGTTCGGGAAGTCGCGCCGGACCGCCGCCGCATCGAACGACGTCGTGCCTGACGATCCCGTCGGTGCCACCTGCGACCTCCCTCCATCTCCTCGACCCATGCTAGGCGCCGCGTCTAGGCGAACTGCTCGTAGCCCTCGGACTCGAGGGTCTCAGCCAGGTCCGCACCGCCGGTCTTCACGATCCGGCCGGCCGCCATCACGTGGACGTGGTCGGGCTGGATGTAGTTCAGGATCCGGGTGTAGTGGGTGATCAGCAGCACGCCGAGGTCCGGCCCGCGCAGGCGGTTGACGCCGTCCGAGACGATCTTCAGCGCGTCGATGTCGAGCCCGGAGTCGGTCTCGTCGAGCACCGCGATGCGCGGCTGGAGCATCGCCATCTGCAGGATCTCGAAGCGCTTCTTCTCACCGCCCGAGAACCCCTCGTTGACGTTGCGCTGCAGGAACCCCTCGTCCATCTTCAGGTCCGCCATGTGGCCCTTGAGCTGGGTCATGAACTCGCGGACCGGCAGGTCCTCGTCGCGGGTCGCGTTCACCGCGGTCCGGAGGAAGTTGGTCATGGAGACCCCGGGGATCTCCGTGGGGTACTGCATGGCGAGGAACAGCCCGACCTGCGCCCGCTCGTCGGGCGACATCTCGGAGACGTCCTCGCCGTCGAAGCGGATCGCGCCGCCGGTGACCTCGTAGGCCGGGTGCCCGGCGATCGCGTAGGCGAGGGTGGACTTGCCGGAGCCGTTCGGCCCCATGAGGGCGTGGGTCTCGCCCTGGGCGACGACGAGGTCGAGGCCCTTCAGGATCTCCTTGCCCTCGACCTCGACCCGGAGGCCGTCGATCTCGATGCGTGCAGTCATGTGTGCGTCCTCAGGTTCGTTCGGGGGTGATCAGTGGCGGGGGGGCGACGCGCCGTTCGTGGGGGTCGTCGCGTCGACGAGGACGTCGCCGTCGTCGATGCGGACCGCGTAGGTGGGGATCGGCGTGACGGCCGGGAGGGAGTCGGGGTCCCCGGTGTCGAGGTCGAACATCGAGCCGTGCAGGCCGCACTCGATGGTGTTCCCCTCGATCCAGCCCTCGTGGAGGGGGTACTGCTGGTGGCTGCACGTGTCGTGCACCGCCTTGACGGTGTCGGCGTCCAGCCGGACCAGGCAGATCGGCTCGCCGGCCAGCTCGACGCAGGCCGCGTGGCCGACCTCGAGGTCGTCGAGGGACAGGGCGCGCTCGAAGCTCACGCGGGCGCGCCCCCGAAGTTCGCCGGACCGGCGCCGGCGTCGTGGCTGCCGACGTCGATGGCACCGCCGGTCGAGCGGGACGCACCCGCGGTGCGACGGGGATCCATCAGCGTGACCGGCGCGCTCCGGATCGCGTCGGTGATGTCGGCCAGGACCTTCTCCTCGACGCCGGGGGCGTCGACGCGGTCGAGCACGTCGGTGAAGAACGCGAAGACGAGCATCCGGGCGGCCTCGTCGCGCGGGATCCCGCGGGACTGCAGGTACCAGAGGTGGACCTCGTCGACCTGGCCGACCGAGGAGTGGTGGCCGCAGCCCGCGACGTCAGCGGTCTCGATCTCGAGGAACGGCAGCGTGTCGGCGCGCGCGCCGGGCGACAGGATCAGGTTGCGGTTGGTCTCGTCGCTGACGGTCTGCTTGGCGTCGACGTCGATGCGGATGTTGCCGTACCAGGTCGCGTGCGCGGTGTCGCTCAGCGCGCCCTTGTGCACGTACTCGCTGGTCGTGTGGTCCGCGTCGTGGAAGATCAGGGAGCGGTGCTCGACCTTCTCCTCCCCCGTCGGGAAGTAGACGCCGAGCATCTCCGCGTCGCCGCCCTTGCCGGCCAGCCACACGTCGGGGCGCACGTAGACGGTGTCGCCGCCCAGGCTGACCTCGGTGTGCTGGTAGTGGGCGTCCCGGCCGACCTTGCCGCGGTGCGTGGTGACGTGGGCGACGCCGGCGCCCCAGTCCTGGGTGGTCACCAGGTTGAGGGTCGCGCCGTCGCCGACGACGGCCTCGACCGCATCGACGACGGTGGTCTCGCCCGCGCCGGATCCGGTGATCAGGACGGTGGCCTTGGCGTGGCGCTCCACGACGACGAGCACCCAGCGGATGGCGGTGCCGTCGCCGGCGTCGACGCGGATCTCGATCGGGTCGGCCACCTCGGCATCGGCCGGGACGTGGACGAACGCCCCGCCGCCGAAGCCCGCGAGGGCCAGCGCGGCGAACTTCTCCTCGGACGGCACGACCGTGCCCAAGTGGGCCTGGACGACGTCGGCGTGCTCGGCGGCCGCGGTCACCAGGTCGGTCGCGACCACCCCGTCGGGAGCCGTGATCGCCACCGTCGCGGCGCCGACCTCGCGGTCGAGGTCGAGGCGCCGCGGGTTCGTGAAGCGCCAGTCCTCGTCGCGGCCGGTCGGCCACTCGAGGTCGCTGAACGCCTTGAACGCCTCGAGGCGCCGGTCGCGCAACCAGGTCGGGTCGCCGGCGGCGTCGCTGATCGCGAGGACGTCGGTCTCGGTGAGAGTCTTCGGGGTGGGCATGGGCGTGTGGGCCTCGCTGCTCGAGGGTGTGGCGGGGTGGGCTGGCGGGGCGCTAGCCCACCGACCCCTCCATGTTCAGCTGGATCAGCCGGTTCAGCTCGACGGAGTACTCCATCGGGAGCTCCTTCGAGATGGGCTCGATGAACCCGCGGACGATCATCGCCATGGCCTCGGACTCCTCGATCCCGCGGGACTGCAGGTAGAACAGCTGGTCCTCGCCGATCTTGGACACGCTGGCCTCGTGGCCGATCTGGGCGTCGTCCTCGGCGATGTTCATGTACGGGTACGTGTCGGACCGGGCGTGCTCGTCGAGCAGCAGGGCGTCGCAGACCACGCTCGACTTGACGCGCTCGGCGCCCTCGTGGATCTCGACCAGACCGCGGTAGCTGGTCCGCCCCTCCCCCTGGGCGACGGACTTCGAGACGATCGAGCTCGAGGTGTCCGGGGCGTGGTGGACCATCTTCGCGCCGGCGTCCTGGTGCTGGCCGTCACCGGCCCAGGCGACGGACAGGACCTCACCGCGGGCGCCGCGGCCCATCAGCCAGACAGCGGGGTACTTCATCGTGACCTTGGAGCCGATGTTGCCGTCGATCCACTCCATGGTCGCGTCCTCGTAGGCCGCGGCCCGCTTGGTGACCAGGTTGTAGACGTTGTTCGACCAGTTCTGGATGGTCGTGTAGCGCACGCGGGCGCCGGGCTTGACGATGATCTCGACGACGGCGGAGTGGAGCGAGTCGGACTGGTAGATCGGCGCCGTGCAGCCCTCGACGTCGTGCACGTAGCTGCCGGGCTCGGCGATGATCAGGGTCCGCTCGAACTGGCCCATGTTCTGCTGGTTGATGCGGAAGTAGGCCTGGAGCGGGATGTCGACCTTGACGCCCTCGGGGATCCAGATGAACGACCCGCCGGACCACACGGCGGTGTTCAGCGCGGAGAACTTGTTGTCGTTGATCGGGATCACCTTGGTGAAGTGCTCCCGGAACAGGTCCTCGTGCTCGCGCAGGGCCGTGTCGGTGTCGAGGAAGATGACGCCCTGCTCCTCGAGGTCGTCACGGATCTTGTGGTACACGACCTCGGACTCGTACTGGGCGGCGACGCCGGCGATCAGGCGCTGCTTCTCCGCCTCGGGGATGCCCAGGCGGTCGTAGGTGTTCTTGATGTCCTCGGGGAGCTCCTCCCACGAGGTCGCCTGCTTCTCGGTCGACCGGACGAAGTAGTAGATGTCGTCGAAGTCGATGCCGGACAGGTCGGAGCCCCACGTCGGCATGGGACGGCGCTGGAACCCCTTCAGGCCCTTGAGCCGCGCCTCGAGCATCCACTCGGGCTCGTCCTTCAGCGCCGAGATCTCGCGCACGACCTCCTCGGACAGACCCTTCTTGATCGTGTTGACGGGCTTGGACTCGTCGGCCCAGCCGTACTTGTAGCTCTTGCCCTCGGCAGCGAGGTCCTCGCCACGGGTCTCGCGGGTGGTGGGCAGTGTCGACATGGGTCACGCACTCCTGTCGGAGGTCGGGGTCTGGGGGGATCGGGGGTGGTCGTCGGCCAGCTCGATGTGGCAGACGCAGGCCTGGGCGCCGCTCGCGATGGTGTCCCGCCGGGACACCGTGACGCGCTGGTCGTCCGCGGCCAGGAGGCGCTTGAACAGGGCGGCCTCGTGGGCGCACACCTCGGGGTGCTCGGTGGCGATCCCCTCGATGGCGCAGTGGGACTGGAGCAGCGTCAGCGACCGCCCATTCTGGCCGTCCACCACGCGGGCCGCGAATCCGTCGTCGCTGAGCGCCCGCGCGAGGGCCCGCACCCGCTCGACGGGGTCGCTGACGTCGGCGAGGCGGTCGGCGTACCGATCACCGTGCTGCTCGGCCCGCGCCTTGAGGAACGCGGCGACGGCCGGGCGGCCGAAGGCCTGCTCGAGGTGGCACAGCACCTCGTCGGCGAACTCTGCGGACCGGTCCGGGAAGAGCCGCTTGCCGCGGGCCGTGAGGGACCAGCGCTCGTTCGGGCGGCCCATCGAGCCGTCGTGGACGGTTTCGGAGCTGACCAGGTCGTCACCGGCGAGCACCGCGAGGTGGCGGCGGACCGCGGCGGCGGAGATGCCGAGCTCGTCGGCCAGCTCCCGGGCGGTGGTGGGCCGCTGCTGGAGGGTGGTGACGATCTGCGCACGCGTGTCACCGAGCAGGTCGGTGAGGGGGCGCACGTCGGTCACGCACTTAAGTCTGCCCGAAGTTGCGAAACTCGCAAACCTGCGGAGGGGGGCCCTGGGCGGGCGCTCGGTGGACGGGCGCTCGCACCGGGTTCACCAGCCGCCCGCACGAGCGGCCAGCGCACCCACCCGAACGGCGGCTGGAGCTCGCCCCCTACGACGAGGGTGCCCACCTGGCGCTGGTCCGCTCCCCCGCCGCCGCCGGCCGCGACGGCGACGCGGGGCGGCGCTACCGCCGCTACAGCGACCGGATGCACGAGATCGGCGTCGAGCCGGCCTCCTACCCGACAGGACCGGCTGGTGCACCTGTCGCACCCCGGTCGTAGGATCACGACACCGTGATCTCCTTCGAGCACGTCACCAAGCGGTACCCCGACGGGACCGTGGCGGTCGACGACCTGACCTTCGACGTGCCGGAGGGTGACGTGCTGGTGCTCGTCGGCCCGTCCGGGTGCGGCAAGACCACGTCGATGCGGATGATCAACCGCATGATCGAGCCGTCGTCCGGGACGATCCGCGTCGACGGGCGGGACGTGACGGACCTCGACCCGGCCGACCTGCGGCGCGGCATCGGCTACGTCATCCAGCAGATCGGGTTGTTCCCACACCGATCCGTCGGCGACAACATCGCGACCGTGCCCCGGTTGCTCGGGTGGGACGACCGGCGGATCACCGAGCGCGCCGACGAGCTGGTCACCACCGTCGGCCTGACCCCCGAGATGGTGGACCGCTACCCCCACCAGCTGTCCGGAGGCCAGCGCCAGCGCGTCGGGGTGGCGCGGGCGCTCGCCGCGGACCCGCCGGTCCTGCTGATGGACGAGCCGTTCGGTGCCGTCGACCCGATCGTGCGGACCCGCCTGCAGCAGGAGTTCCTCGACCTCCAGCAGCAGGTGCAGAAGACGATCGTCTTCGTCACCCACGACATCGACGAAGCCATCGTCATGGGCGACCGCATCGCGATCCTGGCCGAGGGCGGGGTGCTCCAGCAGCTCGACAGCCCCGTCGAGATCCTGGCCCACCCCGCGAACGACTTCGTCGAGGAGTTCCTCGGCGCCGAGCGGGAGCTGCGCCGCCTCGCCCTCATCCCGGTCAGCGAGGTCACCGCGGACCGCCGTCCCGTCGTCAGCCCGGGTACGCCCAGCGCCGAGGCCGCCCGCGTGGCCGCCGACGCCGGGGTCGACTGGGTGGCCATCGTCGACGACGGCGGCCGGGTCCACGGGTGGAGCTACGTGCACGAGCTGAACGGCACCGTCGACGCCGGGCGGGCCCGCGAGTTCGCGGCGACCGTGCAGGCGCAGGACTCGATGCGCGCGGCGCTCGACGTCCTGGTCGCCTCCCCGAACGGCATCGCCGTCCGCGTCGGTCCGGGCGGCAGCTTCGAGGGCATCGTGACCCGCGAGCTGGTCACCGAGTCGCTGAGCTGACCGCGGAGCCTCGACCGATGCCCGTCCTCGCCCAGAGCCGGCCGTTCCCCGACTGGGAGTGGATCCAGCGCAACGGCGACGTGATCGTCGAGCGGGGCATCGAGCACGTCCAGCTGACCATCATGGCCGTCGCCATCGGGTTCCTGATCGCCTTCCCCCTGGCGGTGATGGCCTCGCGCCACCCCCGGCTGCAGGGGCCGGTCCTGCAGGTGACCGGCGTGCTCTTCACCATCCCCTCCCTGGCCCTGTTCGTCGCCCTGGTCCCGCTTACCGGGCTGTCGACCGCCAGCGCGCTGATCCCCCTCACGATCTACACCCTGCTGATCCTGGTCCGGAACACCATCGCCGGGCTCGACAGCGTGCCGGTGGAGGTGGTCGAGGCCGCCCGCGCGATGGGGTACCGGGAGACCGCGCTGCTCCGCAGCGTGCAGCTGCCCCTCGCGCTGCCCGTGATCATCGCGGGCGTGCGGATCGCGACCGTCACCACGATCGGCTTGGTCGTCATCACCGCCCTCATCGGGCAGGGCGGCTGGGGCCAGATCATCCTGCAGGGCTTCCAGCGCCAGAACCTCACGCCCACGCTGGTCGGCTTCATCCTGAGCGTCACGCTCGCCGTCGTCCTCGACATCGCGCTGGTGGCGTTGGAGCGGCGCCTGTCGCCCTGGTCGAAGGCGGCCCGCGGGTGATCGCGCTGGCCCAGGAGTCCCTGACCAGCCAGGTCCTGGCCTGGGTGCGGGGCGAGGAGTTCGCCAGCGTCGACGGGCTGCCGCAGCTCGCCCTGGAGCACCTGTGGTTGAGCGGGCTGGCGCTCGCCGTCGCCTGCGCGGTCGCCCTGCCCCCCGCGCTGCACCTGGCCCACCGCGGCAAGGCGCCGGTGCTGTCGATCAACCTGGCGAACGCCTTCCGGGCGATCCCCGCGTTCGGCCTGCTGCTCGTCACCTTCCAGCTCGGCGGGTTCTCGACGGTGCTGCTGGTGCTGGTCTTCGCCCTGATCGGCGTGGCCCCGATCTTCGCGAACACCTACATCGGGATCCGCCAGGTCGACCCCGAGGTCATCGACGCCGCGGCCGGCATGGGCCTGACCAGCCGCCAGCAGCTGTGGCAGGTGGAGGTGCCCCTCGCCACCCCGGTGATCATGGCCGGCATCAGGACCGCGGCCGTGAACATCGTCGCGACCGTCCCCCTGGCCGCCGTCGTCGGGTTCGGCGGCCTGGGCGAGCCGATCATCGCCGGCCTCGCACGAGGTCTGCAGTTCAGCGAGTCCGCGCGGGCCCTCGCGCTCGGCGGCGCCGTCGCCGTCGCCGTGGTGTCCATCGCGTCCGAGGCGGCCTTCGGGGCCCTCCAGCGCCGGATCGTCCCCGAGGGGATCCGGCTGCGTGACGCGGCCAGCCGCTCCGGCGGGGCGGCCGCCGACGCCGACCAGCCCGCCGACACCCCCGAGCCCGCACAGATCTGACCCACCACCACCCTGCGAACGAGGACATGGACATGCGCACACCCACGACCGCGGCGACGCCGGCCCCGGGCCGACGCCTCGCCATCCTGCTGATGCTGCTGGTGCTGGCCCTCGTGGCCGCCGCCTGCGCGAGCGACGACGGCGACGCCGCCGGCGATGCCGAGGCGACGGACGCGGCCGACGAGGCCGACGAGGCCGAGCCGACTGCGGCCGACGGAGCCGACGAGGCGCCCGCAGAGGACCTCGGCGAGCTGGTCGTCGGGTCGACCAACTTCGACGAGCAGGAGCTCGTCGCCGAGATGTACGCCCTCGCCCTCGAGGATGCCGGGTACGCCGTCGACCGGCGCTACCAGCTGGGCAGCCGCGAGGTCGTGCTGCCGGCCCTGACGTCCGGGGAGATCGACGTCTACCCCGAGTACGTGGGCACCGCGCTCGAGTTCCTCAACGACGGCGCCGGCGAGGCGACCGCGGACACCGGTGCGACGACCGACCTGCTGCGCGAGCTCTTCGCCGAGCAGGGCGTCGACGTGCTCGAGCCGTCGGACGCCGAGGACAAGAACGGCCTGGTCGTCCGCCCCGAGACGGCGGAGGAGTACGGCCTCGAGACCGTCAGCGACCTGGCCGACGTGGCCGGTGAGCTGACCCTCGGGGGTCCGCCGGAGTGCCCCGAGCGGCCGCTGTGCCTGCCGGGCTACGAGTCGGTCTACGGCCTCGAGTTCGCGGACTTCCGGTCACTCGACGCCGGCGGCCCGGTCACCATCGAGGCCCTCGACTCCGGTGAGATCGACGTCGCGCTGATGTTCACCACCGACGGCGTGATCGCCGCGAACGACTGGGTCCTCCTCGAGGACGACCAGGGCCTGCAGCCGGCCGAGAACATCGTCCCGGTCATCCGCACCGAGGTGAACACCGACACCGCGACCGAGGCGCTGAACGCCGTCTCGGCCGTCCTGACCACCGGGAACGTCACCGAGATGATCCGCCAGATCCGCGTCGACCTCGAGGCGCCGGCCGACGTCGCCGAGGCGTTCCTCTCCGAGGAGGGCGTGATCGGCGGCTGATCGATCACCCCCGCACGACGTCGACGGGCCCCCTCAGCTGAGGGGGCCCGTCAGTGTCTGCGATCTGGTCGCGGTCAGAAGGTGCGCTTCCGCTTCCGGACCTCGCCCTGGATCATGTCGGACTGGTGCATGAACTTGCGGAGCCGCTGGTTGAACTCCTTGTCCACCTTGGCGGTGGGACGCGGCCGCGCCTCGTCGCTCCACTCCGGATCAGCGCGCTTGATGGACAGGTCGATCCGGCCGTCGTCCTTGATCCCGACGACCTTGACCTGGACCTCCTGGCCCTCCGTCAGGTAGGCGTGGATGTTGTCCACGAAGTCCCGGTGGACCTCCGAGATGTGGACCAGACCTGTGGTCTCCGCGTCGATCTGGACGAACGCCCCGAAGTCCTGCAGCTTCACGACCGTACCGGTGACGACGTCACCTACCTGTGCTGACACCATGCTCCTTCCGCTGCCGGACATCCCGCGCAGCTCCTTCGCTCAACAGTTCCGACACGTATCGTAGCAGCCGACTTCCGGGCCCCCGGCGGTCGGTCGCACCCCCAGGAGTTGACCACCCACACCATGCGCGCCGTGATCGCCCCGGACCCCGGGGGCCCCGAGGCCCTGACCCTGACCGAGCTGCCCGACCCCTCCCCCGGACCGGGCGAGCTGCTCGTGGCGGTGGCGGCGACCGCGGTCAACCGCGCGGACGTGATGCAGCGGCGCGGCATGTACCCCCCTCCCGCGGGGGCGCCGGACACCCTGGGCCTCGAGCTGTCGGGCACGGTCGTGGGGCTGGGCGAGGGGGTCGAGGGGTTCGCCGAGGGCGACGAGGTCTGCGCGGTGGTGGCCGGCGGCGGGTACGCCGCGCTGGCGGTCGTGCCGCCATCGACCGCCATGCCGCTGCCGCCCGGTCTGGACATCGTCGAGGCCGCCGCGGTTCCGGAGGTGTTCTCGACGGCCCACGACGCGGTGGTCATCCAAGGGCGGCTGGCGGCGGGTGAGACCGTGCTGCTGCACGGCGGCTCGAGCGGGGTCGGGACGGCCGGGATCCAGCTCGCCAGGCGGCTCGGCGCGGACGTCGTGGTGACGGTCGGGACGGAGGAGAAGGCTGCCGCCTGCCGGGACCTGGGCGCGGACCTGGCGATCAACTACCGGGAGGTCGAGGGGTTCGCCGCCGCGATCCGTGAGGCGCGGGGTCGGGGCGTGGACGTGATCCTCGACATCATCGGCGCGCGGTACCTGGCGGAGAACCTCAGGGCCCTGGAGGACGACGGCCGGATGGTGACGATCGGGCTGATGGGCGGCACGACGGCCGAGCTGGACATGGCCCAGGTGCTGCGCCGCCGACTCACCCTGCGGGGTTCGACCCTGCGAGCCCGGTCCGTCGAGGCGAAGGCCGCGCTCGCCCGGTCGATGGTCGCCGACGTGTGGCCGGGCTTCGCCGACGGGTCGCTGCGCCCGATCATCCACGAGCGGTTCGCCCTGGACGACGTCGCCGAGGCCCACGCGCTGATGGAGTCGAGCGCCCACATCGGCAAGATCCTGCTGGTCGTCGCCTGACGGCGCCCGGCGCTCAGGGCTCCTCGCCCTCCCAGCACCCCGGCGCGACGACGTCGCCGACGACCGCCAGGTCGGGGCAGGTGTCCACCAACGCCGCGGTCGGTGCCGGCAGCGCGGTCTGGGAGGAGAGCAGGACCGGTCGGTCGGCGTCGGCCGCCACACCGGAGGCGATCAGGCCGTAGGCCCAGCCGTCCACACCGAACCCGTCCACGAGCACGTAGCCGGTGGTGGCGTCCCACAGCTGCTCGCCGATCGCGATGGCGGTCTCGGCCCGCGACGGCCCCGCCACCCGCGTCGCCCCGAGGGCGGTGACCACCGCATCGTCGATCGCTGCGGACCCCCCCAGCACGATGCGCTCGGCGGGCTGTCGTGCCGCGAGCCACGCCTCGACCGCCGGGTGGAGGAGGTCGGTCGGCGTCAACAGGATCGGGGCGCGGACCTCCGCCGCCCAGCCGCCACCGGCGACCGAGTCCGCCCACGCCGCCGTCGGGTTGTCAGCAGGGGCGTTCGACCGGGCGATAGCGACCCGGGGCACCGGTCCGTCGCCGACCACGACGTCGGCGACCGCGAGGGCCGTCTCGACCCGTGTGGGTCCGGACAGCCGCACGACGGTGAAGCCCAGGGCCTCGACCTCGGCCACGACGGCCGCGCTGATGGCGACCTCGCCGCCGAGCACGTACACGGGGCCCCCCGGCGCGAGGAGGCGCTGGAGCTCGGCGGCGACGAGCGGCTCGAGCGCATCGCCGGGGGTCAGCAGCAGCGGCCCGTCGCCGGTCAGGGCCGACCCGGCGAGCGCGTCGGCGAACGCGTCGACGCGGCCGAGGACCACGTGGGCTGGCGGGTCCGCCCCGGGATCGGGGTAGCGGAAGCGGGCGACCTGGGCGGCGACGGCGAAGATCTGGCGGAGCGCCCGCTCCTCGTCACGTGCGCTGACCAGGGTCTCCCCGCCTCCCTCCGGCGGCAGCGCGTCCAGCTCGTCGATGACGAGCAGGCGCGAGCCGGCCGGGTGGTCGGTCGCGACGCCCTGGTCGAGGCGGACCTCGAGCAGGCCGTCGGTGCCGGCGAAGCTCGACTGCGAGACGCCGATCACCCGCCGCAGCTCGGCCTCATCGTTGTGCTCGATGAGGACGACGTCGTCCTCGAAGATCTCGGCGTCGGGGTCCACGTAGACCAGGTCACCGCTGGCCTGCAGGAACTCCTGCAGGCTGTAGTCGCGCCGGGAGGAGGCAGGCGACTCGTAGGCCGCAGGGGCCCGCACGACGTCGTCGACGACGCTGCCGACGACGGCCTCGGCGATGCTCTCGTGGCCGGCCGGGGTGGGGTGCAGCGTCCCGTTCCAACTGCTGCCCGCCTGCAGCGAGCCGATGACGTCGAGGAACCAGGGCTCGGTGGCGCAGAGCCCATGGCCGACGAAGTCCGTGCCCGGGCCGGCGACGAAGGTCCAGCCGTGGGCGCTCGAGGCCGCGGCGAGGGAGCCGTTGAGCCGCCCGAGCACTGACGCGCGGGCCCAGCGCGACTCCGCGACGTCGATGCCGGAGTCCGGCGCGACGCCGAACGTCAGGAGACCGCCGCACGCGCCGCCCTCGTCGTTGGTCAGCGGGTCGCCGTACTCCGTCACATAGGTGTCCTCGGGGGCGACGAGCTCCGCGAGCGCCGGTCCCAGCGCGGTCAGGGATCCGTCCAGCTCGCCGGCGAGGTGCTCGGCGAGCTCGTCGACGGTGAACTCCGGCTCGAGCCGCACCACCTCCGGGGAGGGGACGACCGGGATGTGGTCGTTGATCGAGTCCTCGGGGACGTACAGCAGGGGGTGGGGCTCGGCCAGCGGATCGGTCAGGTCGACGGTGACGCCGACGCCACCTCCTCCCAGCAGCGGGTTGAGCGAGCTGCCCGACCCGCCCCCTCCCGGACACCCCGGCCCGCGGACGCCGCCGGCGATCCGGGTCTCCTGGCTCCGCGACGGCCCGACGGGGTCCTGGTCGGAGAGGTCGAGGTCGGCCCAGTTCAGCGACACCTCGTAGTCCGGGGAGAGGTCGTCGCCCTCCCGGACCGATATGGAGGTCTCCCCCGGGTCACCCCCGACGCACAGCTTGGTGGTGACGACGTCGAGCAGCTCGGGGATCGGGAGCGGGTTCGACTGGAACTGCAGGCCCTTGAAGCTGACGTTGACCCGGCTCTCGAGGGCCATGTGCAGGTCGTAGCAGGGGACGTAGTAGTCCTCGCGGTCGAAGAAGTTCGAGCGGTGGACGAAGCCGTTGGCCGAGCAGAACATCGCGATGCTCGCGAACTCGAGGTCGTTGGCACCGATCGAGACCAGCGCGGCGTCGACCTCCCGCTCCCCCACCAGCGCTGCGGCCGCGGAGATCTGCCCCGGCCTGGTCACCCCGTCCCGGGTCTGCGGGCCGAGGAGACCCTCGGTCACCGTCGCCCCGCTGCAGGCCAGGTGGACCAGGGTGACCGAGGTGTGGGGGTCGTCCTCCTCCATGCGGAGGGCCGCCTCGGCGTGCCCCGAGCGCAGTGATCGGTGGCAGACGTCGTCGACCCACCGGCCGTCGGGGTACGTCCCCGGCACGGGGGTCACGGCGTCCGGGTTGCCCTCGCCGGAGGCGATCGAGTCGCCCAGGATCACGACCAGCTCGTCCTGGACGTCGATCGTCTCGTCGTGCACCGACTCACCCTCGACGCGCAGCTCGACGTGGTGCTCGCCCTCGGCGGGGAACTCGATGGACCAGCCGCACGGCGGGGCACTCGGGGTCAGCGCGGTCACCTCGCCGTCGATCAGCCACTCGACGGGCTCGGCGCAGACGCTGCCGTCGGTGATCTCGAAGTCGACGGGGAAGGCGGCGTGCTGGACCTCCTCGGGCTCGTCCGGCAGATCGGGCACCGTCCCGGGCTCCGGGCGTTCCAGGCGCGGCCGGACCTCCCAGGTGAAGGCCTGGGGGAGGCCGATGTCGAACAGCTGGACGCGCTCCCCGTCGGTGATGTGCTGCACCAGCACCCGCCCGGTCTCGGGGTCGTCGACGAAGGAGCTGGGGTAGCCCACCCCCGACATCCCGGGCAGCGGGTAGGAGTCGCCTGTGGGCACGAGGTTCGCCCCGTACCGCCGGGCCGCCACCGGCCCGTCCGACTGCGACCACGCGACGAAGATCCCGTCGTCGACCCCCTGCGCCGTCCAGCCCGCGTTGCCGCTCCCAAGCGTGCCGTCCGCCCCCGTGTGGGCGCCGTCGGGTCCGTACGCCCGCAGCCGCACGGGTTGGTCGCGATCGGGCTGCCACGCCAGGACCAGACCGGGGTCGGCGGTGAACAGCGCGCGTATGACGGTGTCGTCGAAGGTGGCCCCCTCGAGCGGGTGCTCCTGCAGCTCGGCGGTCCCGTCGGCCGCCCAGGTCGACACGTGCACCTGCTTGGCGCCGAACACCTCACCGGCCCCGTACACCACCGCCATGCGCCCGTCGGGCGCCACCGCGACGTCCGCGTCCATGCGGGGTCCGTCGAAGTCGTACCGCACCGACACGGGTGAGGAGCCGCCCGGGCCGAAGCGGGTGACGACGAGCTCACTGGTCCCGGTCGCCCCGTCGGAGGACTCGTACGAGCCGTAGGCGGCGATCCCCGACCCGTCCGGGCCGAGGGCGATGTCGTGTGGCTGGGCGATGGCCGACGAGCCGGTGTCTGAGCGGCGGGAGCGGACCACCTCGGTCCGCGACGCCGAGCTGCCGGTCACGTGGATCAGCTCGATGACGGAGGTGGTGCTGTCGTCGGTCGTGTACCTGCCGAGCGCGGCGATCCGGTCTCCGGCGGCCATCGCGACGACGGCCGAGTTGATCTCGCAGCCGCCGATGGCCGTCGTCGCCCCGGTGGGCAGGATCTCGACGGCGCTGCCGGTCGGGCGGAAGCCCGCGTCGAGGCGCTGGACGGCGATGGCGTCACACCCCGACGCCTGTGGTTCGAGCCGGGCGAAGCCGTCGCCGCCCACCTCCGCCGCGTGGACCGGCTCCTCCGGAGTTGCCGACTCCTCGGGGACCGCACCCGCGGGCACGCCGAGCAGCACCGCCCCCAGTGACAGCGCCAGCAGCGCCACCGCCATCCGCTGCCGCCCCTGACCGTCACCACGTCCGCTGCGCATGCTCGCACCGTAACGGCCGTCCGGACCGTCGGATCGCGGCCGTTAGCGGGCCGTTGGCCCCCGTCCGGGGAGGGGGGTCGCGCTACTTGTAGCGGTAGGTGATGCGGCCGCGGGTCAGGTCGTAGGGGGAGACCTCGACCGTCACGCGGTCACCGGGGAGGATCCGGATGTAGTGCTTGCGCATCTTGCCGGAGATGTGGCCGAGGATGGCGTGCCCGTTGTCCAGCTTCACCCGGAACATCGTGTTGGGCAGCGCCTCTTCGATGACGCCCTCCATCTCGAGGGCCTCTTCTTTGGTGTTGCCGGCGCGGGCCTCGCGCTTCGCGCGGGTCTCCTCGTCGATGTACGTGCGGGACTGGGACGGTCGGCGTCCACTACGTCGTCGTGCCATGCGGGGGGGTTCACTCCTGGGGTCAGTGTGTCTGGTCGGGCGTGACCGGCGGTGCGCGGTGGCGCGGGTGGCGCCACGGCGCGAGGGGTCCCGCCCGACGCCGGCTGAGCTCCGCCTCCAAGCCTAGCAGCGCCGTCCGGACGGCCCGGCGCCCGGAGGGACGCTGCCGCCGCAGGGTGACGCCGAGCCGTCATGATGGCCCGGTGCACCCGCGAATGCTGTTGGTGGCCCTGCAGCTGCTGACCCGCCTCCCCGTCGGCGACCCGTGGCAGGACCGCCGCGACACCGGCGCCTGCGTCGGGTGGTTCGGCGTGGTCGGGGCGATCGTGGGCGGTGTCGCTGCCTCCGCCCTGTGGGTGTCCGAGCTGGTCCTGCCGCCGATGGCGGCCGCGACGATCGCGGTCGGTGCGACGACCGCCCTCACCGGCGGCCTGCACGAGGACGGGCTGGCCGACTCCGCGGACGGGCTGTTCGGTGGTGCCCGGCCGGGACGGCGGCTCGAGATCATGCGCGATCCGCGGATCGGCGCGTACGGCGTGCTGGCGCTCGTGCTCGTCACCCTCCTCCGCGTGGTCCTGCTCGCGTCGCTCGATCCTGTCGCGGCCGCCGGCGCGCTGGTCGCGACGAGCGCGATCAGCCGTGGAGCCCTCGGCGTCACGCTGGTCGGCGCGGTCCCCGCGGCACAGGACGGTCGTGGCGCGGACCTCCTCGAGCACCTCCGCCCCCTCCCCGCCGCGATCGGCCTGGTCGCCGCGGTCCTGATCGCGGGTGCGGCGGTGCGGGTGGCCGTGGTCGGGGTGGTCGTCGCCGCGCTGCTCGTGGCCGCGGGTGCACGCGGCCTCGCGACCCGTCGCCTCGGCGGGGTGAACGGCGACGTCATGGGCGCGATGGTCAGCACCGCGGAGGTCGCTGGGCTCGCGGCGGTGGTGATCGCCGCCGGCTACGGCCTGTAAGCTGACCGGTCGGTTCGCGATCGCCCACCCCCCCAGCTGTCCGGCACCTCCCGCGCCAGGTGGAACCCGTCGAACGGGCTGATCGCGTCGTGGGCCTCGAGGGGGACGAGGGGCACCTTCGCGAGGGACGAGCCGCCGTCGACCTTCAGCGTCTCGCCGGTGATGTACGCCGCCGCCGGTGACAGCAGGAAGACCACGGCGGCCGACGTCTCGGACTCCGTCCCGATCCGGCCCGCGGGGATCCGGGACGCGGTGGCGGCCACGCCGTCGCGGACCGCCTCGTCGTAGGTGTCCATGCCGCTCGAGTAGATGAGGCCCGGGGCGACCGCGTTGACCCGGACCCCGCGCGGGCCCCACTCGACCCCGAGGGTCTTGGTCAGGTTCTCCACCCCCGCCCGGGCCGCGCCGGTGTGGGCCATCTGCGGGAAGCCGTTCCACATGTCCGCGATGACCGAGCAGACGGCCCCGCCGTGGACCCCCATGGAGGCGTTGAAGACCGCCCGGGTCACGAGGAACGTGCCGGTCAGGTTGCGGTCGACGACGGTCCGCCAGCCGTTCGGGGAGATCCGCTCGGCCGGGGAGGGGAACTGGCCGCCGGCGTTGTTGACGAGCAGGTCGATGCGCCCGTGGCGCTCGACGACGCCCGCGACCGCGGTCTCCACGGACTCGTGGTCGCGGACGTCGACCTGCGCGTGGTCGGCTGATCCCCCGGCGGCGGCGATCTCCGCCGCCGTCTCGACCAGCGGCTCCTCGCGTCGCGCGGCGACGACGACGGTGGCGCCGAGCGCGGCGAGCTCGTGCGCGATCGCGCGGCCGATGCCGGTGCCGCCGCCGGTGACGAGGGCGACCTGTCCGAGGAACAGGTCCGGCCTAAAGATCGAGGCATATGATGTCGAGGACTCCATGCGCGGTGATCCTCGCAGTCGTTCGCAGCGAACGGTGCCTGCCCACCGCCCCCGCGCCCCGCCGGGCGCCGACCGCAGCACCTCCACCCGCAGGATCCCGTCCCCCCGATGCCCCCCAACCCGCGCAGCGCCTCGGAGCCTGCCGCGCCCGCACACGCCGGCGCGGTCGCGGGCGGGAGCGCCCGCGGCGGGACGTTCGCGCGGACGGCACCTGGTGTCCTCCACCCCGTCGGCGGGACGGCGTACCCGCGGCTCACCTCCCCCTCCTGGTACCTGAAGGTCGTCAAGCCGGTCTTCGACTTCGTGGCCGCGCTGGTCCTGGTGGTCGTGCTCTCCCCCGTCCTGCTCATCGGCGTGCTGGCGGTGCGGCTGACCCTCGGACCGGGGGTCTTCTACGCCCAGCAGCGCATCGGGTTGGAGGGCCGCACGTTCCGGACCTACAAGCTGCGGACCATGGCCCACGACCGGCGGTCGACGTCTGCGAGCGACCTCGAGGCCTTCGCCGAGGGGCGCTGGGACGGCGTGGACCGGCGGCTGACGCACAAGAGCCCCGCCGATCCGCGCATGACGACGACCGGCCGGATCCTCCGCACCTTCTCGATCGACGAGATCCCGCAGCTGTTCAACGTGCTGAAGGGCGACATGAGCCTGGTGGGGCCCCGTCCTGAGATCCCCGCCGTGGTCGAGCGCCACTACCAGCCCTGGATGCACCGCCGGCACACCGTCAAGCCGGGTCTGACGGGGCTGTGGCAGATCTCCGAGCGCGGGAACGGGATGATGCACGAGCACGTCGACGTCGACCTCGACTACGTCGACTCGATCGGGCTGTGGACGGACCTGCGGATCCTCCTGACCACGCCCTACGCGGCGCTCGGCCCCCGCCGGGGCTACTAGGCGCACACCCGGTCCCGCCGGGGGCGTCGGGCACCCTGCCCCTCCCCCGCGGACTCTCAGTGCACTGACCCGGGTCAGCGCCGGGTCTCCGAGCGCTCAACGGGCGTGTGCGCGGGGCGCGGCCTTGACCCTCGGTGCACCGGCACCGCCAGGTGAACGGCGCTAGGTGCACCGAAAGTCGACAGCGGGGCGGGGCGACGGCGCGCCGACTTGGCACAGGTTGTTACCGGCGGGTAACATACTGACCGGTAACTGACTGAGGTCAGCGCCCGCCCTGTCCCGACCCGCACCGAGGAGCGACCCGGTGACCCACTACAAGAGCAACCTCCGAGACGTCTTCTTCAACCTCTTCGAGGTGAACCGCGTCCAGGACCACCTGGGCACCGGACCCTTCGAGATGATGGACGCCGATGCCGCCCAGGACGTGCTGCGGGAGGTCGACCGCCTGGCCCGGGAGGACTTCGCGGCGAGCTTCACCGCCGCCGACCGCACCCCCTCCACGCTGGACCCGGAGACCGGCGAGGTCACCTGCCCGCCGGAGCTCAACGCCTCCCTCGACGCGTTCTTCGACAACGACTGGCACCTGCTGTACGTGCCGACCCACCTGGGCGGGTACGGCGCCAGCCAGTCCGTGTCGTGGGCGGCCTCGGAGATGTTCGTCGGCGCCAACCCCGCGGCGTTCTTCTTCACCGCCGGGCCGTTCTTCGCCTCGATCCTCGACCGCGTGTGCACCGAGGAGCAGCGCGACCGCTTCGTGCGCCCCATGGTCGACAACAAGTGGGGCGGCACCATGGTGCTGACCGAGCCGGACGCCGGCTCGGACGTCGGCGCCGGCCGCACGAAGGCGGTGGACAACGGCGACGGCACCTGGACGATCACCGGGACCAAGCGCTTCATCACCAACGGCGACTTCGACTGGCCCGAGAACATCGTCCACCTCGTGCTCGCCCGCCCCGAGGGCGCTGGTGAGGGGACGAAGGGCCTCAGCCTGTTCGTCGTGCCGAAGTACTGGGTCGAAGAGGACGGGTCGCTCGGCGAGCGCAACGGCGTCTTCGTCCGCGCGATCGAGGACAAGATGGGCATCAAGGCCTCCTCGACCGCGGAGCTGTACTTCTCCGACACCGACGTCCCCGCCCGCGGCGTGCTGGTCGGCGACATCCACGACGGCATCGCGCAGATGTTCAAGGTCATCGAGTACGCCCGCATGCTCGTCGGCACCAAGGCGATCTCGACGCTGTCCACCGGCTACCTGAACGCCCTCGAGTACGCGACCGAGCGCGTGCAGGGCCCGGACATGAAGAAGGCGATGGACAAGACCGCCCCGCGCGTCGAGATCATCCGCCACCCCGACGTCCGCAGGATGCTGATGGCCCAGAAGGCCCACGTGGAGGGGCTCCGCGCGCTCGTCAGCTACACCGGGTGGGTGCAGGACAAGGTCGTCCTCGCCCAGCACGCCGGCGACGACGACGAGGCCCAGTCATGGGAGCGGCTGAACGACCTGCTCCTGCCGATGGTCAAGGGCTACGGCTCGGAGAAGTCCTACGAGCTGCTCAGCCTCAGCCTGCAGGTCTTCGGCGGCGCCGGCTACACCCGCGACTACCCCATCGAGCAGTACATCCGGGACGCCAAGATCGACACCCTCTACGAGGGCACCACCGGCATCCAGGGCATGGACCTGTTCTTCCGCAAGATCGGCAAGGACCAGGGCGCCACCCTCACCCGCCTCCTGGGCGAGGTGCAGGCCTTCGCGAAGGGCGACGGCGGTGGCGTGCAGCTGTCCGACGAGCGCCAGCGGCTGCAGACCGCCCTCGAGGACGTGCAGGGCATGCTCGGGTCGATGGTGCAGTTCCTCGGCGAGGACCTGTACAAGCTCGGCCTGAACACCACCCCGTTCCTCCACAGCATCTCCGAGCTGGTCGTCGGCTGGCTGCTGCTGCGCGGCGCGGCCGTCGCGGTCACCGCCCTGGACGGCGGCGCCGCGTCGGATGCGGATCGCCGCTTCTACGAGGGGAAGGTCGTCGCGGCGAAGTGGTTCGCGGCCAACGTCCTGCCCCAGCTGACGGCGCGGCGGGAGATCCTGGCGTCGACGTCGCTCGACGTGATGGAGATGGACGACGCGGCCTTCTAGCCGAGCCGGTGTCGCCACCCGCGACGCCGGACGGACGTCACACCCCCGCGTACCGTGTCGGGCGATGTCCGCACTCCCGCAACCCGGCCCCTCCCGCACCCGCCTCGAGGAGGGGCCCGACGTCTACCGGATCGCCCTCGAGGTCGCTGACGCCCTGGACCGGGCCGACCTCGACCTGTGGGCCGCCGGGGTGCGGTCCTGCCTCGACGCGGCGGGCACGACCGCCCGCCAGCAGCACCTCGTCGTCGAGCTGGTCCGGCTGTCCCACACCCGGGAGATCGCCCGGGAGGGGCTCGGGCCGGCCATCGCCGGGGCTCTGGCACGGCTGGAGATCGGGCTCGGGCGCATCGACGTGCCCGCCCAGCCGCTGTACGCCGCGATGCGCGAGCTGGCCGACCACCTCGAGCTGGGCGGCGGCGGCCGGTGGCTCGCGCGGCTCCGCGCCGTCGCGACGGACCGCGAGCGGACCGCGGCCGCCCGCCTGGAGCGCCGCGCCGCCGTGCTGGCGCGGATGGTCCCCGGTGCGGCCGGTCTGCCGGCCGGGTCGCGGGAGCGGGTCGACGCCGTCGCCCAGCGCCTCCCCCGCCACCGGGGCGACGCGGAGGAGACCATGGCGTACCTGACGTTCGCCCTGCAGCCGCCGGCGCCGTCCCGCCGGCTGGACGGGCCGGCCCCCGAGGCGGACGCGCGCTGACGTGGCCGCCTCGGTGATCACCGTGCCACCGGGCACGGTCGAGCAGGACCTGCCGGCGTTGCTGGGCGAGCCCGCCCGCGCGCTGCGCCGCGGCGCGCTGGTGGCCTTCCCCACCGAGACCGTCTACGGGCTCGGCGCGGACGCGCTCGACCCCGCTGCGGTCGAGCGGATCTTCCACGCGAAGGGACGCCCCGCGGACAACCCGCTGATCGTCCACCTGCCGGACGCCGCCTGGCTGGGACGGGTCGTCGCGCACGTGACGCCGCTCGCCCGCCGCCTGGCGGAGCGGTGGTGGCCGGGTCCGCTCACCCTCGTGCTCGACGCGGCCGATGTGGTGCCGCGGGTCACCACCGGCGGTCTGTCGACCGTCGCCGTGCGGGTGCCGGCCAACCCGCTGGCGCGCACCCTGATCGCCGTCGCCGGGACCCCCGTCGCCGCGCCGAGCGCGAACCTGTCCGGCCGCCCCTCCCCCACCACCGCCGCACACGTGCAGGCGGACCTGGGCGGCAGGATCGACTGGATCCTCGACGGCGGGCCTTGTCCCGTCGGGATCGAGTCCACGGTCGTCGACGCCCGCGGGGACGCGCCGGTGGTGCTGCGCGAGGGCACGGTGACCCGCGAGGACCTCGGCGTCGACGTCACCGCGGAGTCGGGGTCGCCGCTGTCACCGGGCACCCGCTTCGCGCACTACCAGCCGAGCGCACGGGTGGTGGTCGCGAGCGCCGGGCAGGGCGGTGACGTGGCCGCCGAGATAGCCGAGCGGCAGACGACGGGCTTGATCGGCCCCACCCTGCCGGGACTCGACCCGCGCGTGTCCGTGCTGGCCAGCCCGCTGGGGGCTGCCGAGCTGGCCACCGTCCTCTACGACGCGCTGCGCCAAGCCGACGTCCGCGGGCTGGACGTCGTCGTCGTCGAGGCGGTGCCGAGCCACGGGCTCGGCCGCGCGGTCATGGACCGGGTCCGCCGCGCGGCGGGCGGCGGCGGGGTGGTGCCGACCGGCTGATCAGCGGGCGGGCGGAGCGCTCAGGCGATCGCGGATCTCGCGGAGCAGGACGATCTCCTCAGGGGTCTCGTCGACGGTGACCTCCTCGGTCTCCTCGCGGCGGCGCGCTTCCATCAGGCGGTTCGCGGCCTTCACGAAGAAGAACAGGATCGTGCCGACCAGCACGAAGTTGATGGTCGCGCCGATGACCCGCCCGTAGAGGAAGTCGGTGCCGCTGATGGCGAACGTCGCCTCGTCGATCGAGTTGGCCCCGACGATGAGCGCGATGAGGGGGTTCAGGATGCCCTCGACGATCGCGGTGACGATCGCGATGAAGGCGGTGCCGATCACGACGGCGACGGCCAGGTCGATCACGTTGCCGCGCAGGAGGAAGGCCTTGAGCTCGGATATCACGGTCGGGTTCCTTCGTGGCCGGGGTCTGGGACGTCACAGAGTGTTCCAGATCGCGGATGTCCACACGGACGACCATCAAGTCGGTTCCGGATCCGCCGATGTGGATAACGTGTCGAACGTGTCGAGTTCAACCGCCGAGTGGCTGCTGGAGATCAGCGGCCTGACCGTCGGCGCCCGCCCCGGCGGCCCGGACGGGACCGCGTGCGACGCCGTCACCCAGGGCAGGGCCCTGGCCTCGCAGCTGCGCGCCGCGGCGGCGACCCACATGGCCTACACCGAGTGCGTCGACGGCGGGTGCGGCGCGGGCTGCCCGCTGGCCGCGATCGACGGCGGCGCGGCCGCGTGCCGGCTGGCCGGTGCGCTGGCGATCGGCGTGGCCGTCCCCCAGGACCCGACCGACCGCGACCGGGCCGCCCGCACCTACCTGCAGGCCCTGCAGGCCGCGGCGACCGCGGTGTTCGGGTGCCGACGCCACGCCCACCCGACCGGTGAGTGCTGGTTCTCCGACGACTTCTCCGACGGCGCGGGCACACCCGGGACGGATGTCTGCGGCGACGTGCTCGCCGTCGCCCACCGCGTCTGCGCCTGAGCAGCTCCGGCCGGGTCAGGCGTCGCTGACCAGCAGCAGCGCGACGCAGTGGTGGAGCGCCCGGCCCGCCTCGTCGCCCCGCACGTGGTCGCCCCGCACGTGCGCGACCGCCTGCACGGTGATGTCCCAGCCGTACTGCGCGTGGAGGATCGCCGCCGCCTGCGGACCTCCGACGGTGTCGATCAGCGCGGCGGCGACGCCGACCACCGCCTGCGCGTCAGGGACGTCCGGGGCGTCCTCGTCCATCGCGTCGGTCCTCCTCGTCCGGCGGTCACCGGTCTCAACGAGGAGGACGTCCGCGCGTGACGTCCCCTCCCCCGTCCGCAGGGCCTCCGTCAGGAGAGCTGGGTGGACAGGAACGCGAGGGTGCGGGCCCACGACACCGCGGCGGCGTCGGCGTCGTAGGTGCCCATGTGGTCCTCGTCGTTGAAGAACGCGTGGCCGGTGCCGCCGTAGACGTTGATCGCCGCCTGCCCGCCGGCGTCGCGGATCGCCTTGCCCATCTCGAGCGCCTTGGTCGGGGGGGCGAAGTCGTCGGTCTCGGCGTAGTGGCCGAGGACCGGAGCGGTGATCGCTGAGTAGTCCGGCTCGTGCTGCAGGACCCCGTAGTACGGGATCGCCGCCCCGATCTTGTCGCCCTGCTGCGCGGCGAGCTGGATGACGAACCCGCCGCCCATGCAGAAGCCGACGACGCCGACCTTCGACCCCTCCACCGCGTCGTGGCCGAGGAGGTAGTCGACCGCGCCGCCGAGGTCGCGGGCCGCATCGGCCTCGGGCAGCTCCTGCATCATCTGGCCGGCCTCGTCCGCGTCGTGGGTGACCTTGCCGCCGAACAGGTCGGGGGCCAGGGCGACGTAGCCCTGCTGGGCGAAGCGGTTGCAGATGTCGGCGATGTGGTCGGTGAGGCCCCACCACTCCTGGATCACGATCAGGCCAGGGCCGGAGCCGGACTCCGGCTGGGCGAGGTACCCGTGGGCGGTGTGGCCGTTCGAGGGGAACTCGGTGTTCTGGTGCGGCGTCTGGTCGGCCATGTGCGGTGCGGCTCCCTGTGCTCAGAGGTTCATCAGCGGGTCCGAGCCGGACCCTACCCCTCGACGCGACGGCTATGCCCTGTCAGTTCGCCGATGTGGTCAGTTCGCCGACGTGCCCCAGTAGGGTCGGCCGCGGTAGGTCGTGCGGGCGGGCAGCTCGCCGATGACCCGGTCCTCGATGCGGGAGCGGCGGGCGATGGCATCCAGCTCCTCCCGGGTCGTGGTGCCGGCGACGTAGCCCGACAGCGCGGCCAGGAAGGTCGGCTGGTGGAGCGGGAACGCCGCGTCGAGGACCCACGGCCCGCCCGGCCCGGAGCGGACGGCGAGCCAGACGTGGTCGACCTCGACGCCGGCGTGACCCACCGCCCCGCGGATCCGGACCGCGTCCAGCCCCAGCGCGTCGAGCGCTCCCTGGAGCCGCCCGACCGCGTCGCGGGGGTCGGCCGCTGACAACGGCCGTTCGGCGTGCAGGCCGCTCAGCGTCGCGATGAGCCGGCCGCGCACGGCCGGGTCGAGGGCGATCGAGGTGAACAGCTGGGCCATCGGACCTCCTCTGCGGTCAGCTCCTCATCGGTCGGGATCGTCCGGGGACGAGGGGTCGGCGACATCCTCGCCGGTCGGGGCGAGGTAGGCGATGTCGCGTGCCAACCGGGCGGCCAGGGTCGTGCGGCGTGCCGTGAGGCCCGCCCCGACGCGGGTGGAGGCCTCGGTGACCAGGCGGGGGTCGCCGACGAGCAGCAGGCCGCGGCGGGCCCGCGTCAGCGCGGTGTACACCAGCTCGCGGGTCAGCATGGACCGGTGCGCGCGGTCGAGGACGAGCACCACGACCGGCCACTCGCCGCCCTGGGACTTGTGGACGGTCAGGCACCACGCCGGTGCGAGCTGGCCGAGGCGCTCGCCGTCGAGCGTCACCTCCCCCTGGGGGAAGGCGACGGTCACGCTGCCGGCCGTGCGGTCGGTCGCGGCGACCTCGCCGATGTCGCCGTTGGCGACGTCGGACTCCGGGTCGTTCCGCGTCGCCACGACGCGGTCGCCCTCGTGCCACCCGCCCACCGCGGGGCGGTCGGCGGCGGGGTTCAGCCGGTCCTTCAGCGCGGCGTTGATGGCGTCGACGCCAGCCGGACCCCGGTACATGCTGGCCAGCACCTGCACGTCGGCGGGCGCGCAGTCGAAGAACGCCGGTGCCCGCTCGGCCACGATGGCCGCCACCCGCGCGGCGATGCCGGGGGTGCGCTCGGGGACGGCGAACACGTCGCCGTCGCGGCCGGTCACCACCGGGGAGGCGCCCGCGTTCAGCTCGTGGGCCAGGGTGACGATCCGGCTCTCGGCGGCTTGGCGGTGCACCTCGGTGAGGCGGGTGACGGGCACCGCGCGGCTGGCGAGGAGGTTGCGGAGGGAGGCGCCGGGCCCGACGGGCGGCAGCTGGTCCGGGTCGCCGACCAGCAGCAGGTGGGTGGGCGGCTCGAGGGCCTCGAGCAGCGCGGCGGCGAGGTGCACGTCGGCCATCGACCACTCGTCGGCGACGACCAGGTCGTGGGGCAGCGGGTTGTCGATCGTGCGGCCGAAGGTGAACCCCTCCGAGGGGTCCGGTCGGGCCTCGAGCAGCCGGTGCACGGTCGTGGCCGCGTGGCCGGTGACCTCCTCGAGGCGCTTGGCGGCCCGTCCGGTCGGGGCGCACAGCGCGATCTCTGCGCCGGCGGCCGCCGCGCGCCGGATCAGCTCGGTGATCGCGTGGGTCTTGCCCGTGCCCGGCCCCCCGGTCAGCACCGACACCGGGTGGGTCAGCGCGGTCGCGACGGCGCGGGCCTGTTCGGCGGTCAACCCCTCCCCCGGTCCGTCGGGGACCTCCGCGTCCGCAGCCGCCGGGTTCGCCCGTCCGCCGTCGCCGCCGACGAGATCGGCCACGTGGGCGGCGAAGGTCAGCTCGGCCTCGTGGATCAGTCGCGGCGCGACCCGCCCGCCGGGGAGCGGGTCGGGGCCACCACCATCGGGCGGGCCCTCGATCGGCTCGTCGTCGACGTCGAGCTCGCCGACCTCGACCGCGGCGGCGAGGGCACGGTCCGCACGGTCGGCACCACCGCCGAGGACGGACGGGAGGCGCCGCCGGACCTCGTCGACGCCCACCCACGTGTGGCCGTCGCGCCAGCAGAGCGCCTGGACCAGCCCGGCCGCGCCCGCAGCCAGTCGGCGCGGGTCGTCGTCGTCGATGCCGGCCGCGCGCCCGAGCGCATCGGCGTGGCGCCACCGGACGCCCGGGAGGGAGAGGTAGGCGTACGGGTCGTCGGCCAGCACCTCCGCGGCCTCGTCGCCGAACCGCTTGACCGCGGCGCGGGCGACGGCAGGGCCGAGGTCGACCGAGGCGAGGACCTGCACGATCCGCGGGAGCATGCCCGCGGACTGCCAGGCGCCGTGGATGCGGGCCGCGAGGGCGGCGGACACGCCCGTGACCTGGGTCAGGCGCTCGGGCTCGTTCGCGATGACCTGGTCCAGGCCGGTGCCGAAGGCCTTGACCAGCTTCGCGGCCAGCTTCTCGCCGACGCCGGGGAACCGGTCGCTCGCGAGGAACGCCTGCAGGCCGCTCTTCGTCCGCGGGGTCGCGAGCTCGTAGAAGTCCGCGTCGAAGGTCCGCCCGTGCTTCGGGTGGTCGTTCCAGCGGCCCACCAGGGTCACGGCCTGCCCGACCGCCAGGCCCGCCAGCGGGCCGGCGGCCCGGATCGCCCCCTCCCGGTCCTCGTCCACGCTGACGACGGCGAACCCGGTCCCCTCGTCGGCGTAGATGACGTAGACGACCTCGCCGGCGACCCGTTCGGGGGCCTCGGCGCCGAACAGGGTCTCGGGGGTGGTGCTCGACGGTCGTGCCACGGTGGGGTGACACGCTACCGGCCGGCGGTCCCGACGCCGACCACCCGTCCACACCCTCGCCAGGGGGCGGCGCGGGTGCGGGTCGTACTGTGGGGAGGTGCCCGCCCAGGTCGTCGACGTCGTCCGGATCGCCGTGGTGGCCGGCGTGGGCCTGCTCCTCGTCCGGTCCGCGCGGGCCGCGTGGTCACGGCGGCGGCTGGCCGTCGAGGTGTGGGGGTCGATCCGACCACGCCACGTCGTCGGGTCGCTCGGCTTGGTGGTCGTCGTGATGGCCGTGCTGGTGCTGCTCCTGTGGGCGGTGCCGGTCACCGGGTACGGGCTCGGCAGCCTGGTCGGGTTGGACGGCAACGCGGTGTTCGCGCCGATCGAGGGGACGCTCGAGGCACCGGTGGAGGGGGCGATCACCGCGGCGGAGACGGGTCGGGCCGCCCCGGCGATCCCCTGGACCGACGTGGCGGTGGTGACCGGGTTCCTCGCGCTGCTGGTGGCGCTGTTCCCCCACCTCGCCCACGCCGAGGAGAGCGCGTTCCGAACCGGGTGGGAGGACCTCGACGGGTGGGGCCAGGCGTGGAGCGCCCTCCGGTTCGGCCTGGTCCACCTGATCATGCTGATCCCCGTCGCGGCCGCCCTGGCGATCGCCGTCGCCGGGTTCACCTACGGCCGGATCTACCTGCGCGCGTACCGGCGAGCCGCCGTCCCGCGCGTCGTGCACGTGCCGGGCCGCCTGCCCCTCGCGGAGGACGCCGACGGCTACACGCGGCTGGTGATGGGCCCGCCCACGCCGGTGCTGGCCGTCGACCGGGTGGGGGCGCGCCGGTCGGCGGTCCTCGCGGCGACCGTGTGGCACACGACGTTCAACACCACCATCGCGGTGGTGGTCTGGGCGGCCTACGTCCTGTCGCTCTGAGCGGTGCCGGGGCCAGCGGACGGGATCTGACCGGAGTCGGGTTGCCATCCCGTCGGGGCGCCGACAGGCTGCCGGCATGGCCCACGCGATCCAGGTCACCATCGACTGCGCCGACCCGCGGTCCCTCTCGGCCTTCTGGGCCGAGGCGCTCGGCTACGTGGTCCCCGGCCCGCCGGACGGCTCGGCCTCGTGGGAGGACTTCCTCACCGCCCGCGGGGTGCCGGAGTCGCAGTGGAACAGCGCCTCGGCGTGCGAGGACCCCGACGGCACCGGCCCGCGGTTCTTCTTCCAGCAGGTCCCCGAGCCCAAGCAGGTCAAGAACCGGGTGCACGTCGACGTGCGGGCCGCACCGGGCCTCGAGGGGGACGCGCGGATGGCAGCGCTCGAGGCGCGGGCCGCCGAGCTGGTCGCTCGCGGTGCCGCCAGGCTGGAGCGACACGAGCCGGGCGGCCTCGGTGCCGGCCACATCGTCATGGCGGACCCGGAGGGGAACGAGTTCTGCTTGGATTGAGGGCCCGTGTCCCTCCGGTTCCCCGCTCCGCTCCAGCCCGGTGACCGCATCGGCGTCACCGCGCCTGAGCGCCCCTCCCCCTCCCCTGGCGGACCGCCTCCCTCCCCTGGCGAACTCTCGGTGCAGTCAGGGACGGCCGGGGGAGGTGCGTGGTGCACCGAGAGTCGCAGAACCGCAGGTCAGGGCGCCGCGCGGGGCGCACGACGGCCGTCCTGACCCCGGTCAGTGCACTGAGAGTTCGGTGGAGGGGGTGGAGCGGTGGAGCTACCCCGCGATAACCGGGACGCGGGCCATGGCCTCGGCGACGGCCTCCTCGGGGTAGTCGTAGTCGACGAGCTCGCCGCGGAAGTACGCGTCGTAGGCGGCCATGTCGAAGTGGCCGTGGCCGCAGAGGGCGGTGAGGATGACCTTCTCCTCCCCCGACTCCTTGCACGCCAGCGCCTCCCGCACCGTCTGGGCGATCGCGTGGGTCGGCTCGGGCGCCGGCACGATGCCCTCGGTCCGGGCGAACTGGACCGCGCGCTCGAAGCACTCGACCTGCCCGATGGCGGTCGCCTCGAACAGCCCGAGCTCGTACATGTGGCTCAGCAGCGGCGCCATGCCGTGGTAGCGCAGCCCGCCGGCGTGGATCGGGTCCGGCACGAAGTCGTGGCCCAGCGTGTGCATCTTGACCAGCGGGGTCATCCCGGCGGTGTCGCCGAAGTCGTAGCGGTACTCGCCCTTGGTGAGCGACGGACAGGCGGCTCGACCGCGACGATCCGCGGGTCCATCCGACCTGCCAGCTTCTCGCGCAGGAACGGGAAGAACAGGCCGCCGAAGTTCGACCCGCCGCCGGTGCAGCCCACGATGACGTCCGGGGTCTCGGACACCTTCGCGAACTGCAGGAGCGCCTCCTCCCCGATGACGGTCTGGTGCAGCAGCACGTGGTTGAGGACGCTCCCGAGCGCGTACTTGGTGTCGGGGTCCTGCGCGGCCACCTCCACGGCCTCGGAGATCGCGATGCCGAGCGACCCCGGCGAGTCCGGGTGCTCGGCGAGGATCGCCCGGCCGGCGGCGGTCAGCTCGGACGGCGAGGAGTGGATCGTCGCACCCCAGGTCCGGATCATCGAGGCGCGGTAGGGCTTCTGGGTGAAGCTGGCGGCGACCTGCCACACCTCGAGGTCCAGGCCGAACTGGGCGCAGGCGAAGCTCAGCGCGCTCCCCCACTGGCCGGCGCCGGTCTCCGTCGTCAGCCGCTTCACACCGGCCTTCGCGTTGTAGTACGCCTGGGGCACCGCCGTGTTCGGCTTGTGCGACCCCGCCGGCGAGGTGCCCTCGTACTTGTAGTAGATCCGGGCCGGGGTCCCCAGCGCCGCCTCCAGGCGGTGGGCCCGGTACAGCGGCGTCGGCCGCCACAGGCCGTAGACGTCCCGGACCTCGTCGGGGATGTCGATGAACCGCTCGGTCGAGACCTCCTGGCCGATCAGCTCCATCGGGAACAGCGGCGCCAGGTCGTCCGGCCCGATCGGCTCGTGCGTCCCCGGGTGGAGGGGCGGGGGCGGCGGGGCGGGCAGGTCCGGGATGACGTTGTACCAGCGCCGGGGGATCTCCGACTCGTCGAGCAGGATCTTGGTCGGGGTCTCGGGCACCGTGGCTCCTCGTCGTCGGGTCCGCCTCGTCCGGCGAGCCTGTCGCGCGACACCCTCCGCCATCGCCGACCGGCGCGCAAGCCCGACGGACGGACCCTCGCGGAGGCCTGGTCAGCTGGCCCGACGGCGCAGGAAGTCCCGGACGACGACCGACCCGAGGTCGGACAGGTCCGGGTAGAACACCCGGCCGCCGGCGCGCCGGACCATCCCCTCCACGAACCGGGCGCTCCCCGGGTCGTGGTCCAGCATGAACACGTTGAGGTCACAGCCCGTCCGCGACAGCCGCATGGCCTCGGCGGTGGTCCTGGCGAAGGTGATCGGGTGCGGCGGCCAGTTGAAGAACGACTGCCCGTCCTCCATCAGGTGCGCCGTGGGCTCGCCGTCGGTGACCATGATCACCTGCCGCTCCGCGCCCGGCTCGGCGCTGAGCAGCCGGCGGGCGATCCGGAACGCGTGCTCCATGTTGGTGCCCCACACGCGCTCCCAGCCGCTGACCAGCAGGTCCTTCGGCTGCAGGCGTCGGGCGTAGTCGCTGAACCCGACGATGTGGAAGGCGTCGGAGGGGAACTTGCTCGCGACCAGCGACTGCAGGGCGAGGGCGAGCCGCTTGGCGTGGTCCCAGTTGCCCCGCAGCGGCATCGAGTAGGACATGTCGAGGAGCAGGACCGTGACGGCCTTCACGCGCCGCTCGGCCTCGGCCAGCTCGAAGTCGCCGGGGTCCAGTCGGACGGCCCTCCGGGCGCCAGGATCGCGCCGAACTTCGCCGTCAGGCGAAGGAGGCCCCGATCGCGCCCAACTTCGCGCCGCGCCTCCCGCCCCCTCGGGCGAACCGGCGTTGCGGACCACGGCGTTGCGGACCGTCTTCGGGATGTCGAGGCGGAACGGGTCGCCGAAGCGCATCTCCCGCGTCGAGCCGGTCAGCTCGGAGTCGCCGCCGACGGAGGTCGCGCGGTGCCCGCCGAAGGAGCCCTGGAAGGCCCGCTCGAAGATGGTGGTGAGGGACTGCTCCCCCAGGCGGCGGACGCCCTTCGGGGTCAGCTCGAGCTTGCCGGCGCGCCGCTGGACCGCCCCGGACTGCTCGAGGAGCCGCTCGATCTCCTTGAGCTTCGCCAGGTCGCGGGCGGCCTCGTCGCCCAGGGCTGACCGGAGCGCCTCGTCCGAGACGTCCTCCAGCCGGGCGCCCGGGTAGCGCTGGCCGAGCGCCTGGCCCAGGTCGTCCAGCTCGCCGAGGCGCTGCATCCAGTCCACGGTCTGGCTGAGCGAGCCCTGCTGCTGGCCGGCCATCGGCGCGCCGGGCATCCCCTGACCCCACCCCATCTGCGGGAACATGCCCTGGAGGGTCTGGCTCAGCTGGGCGGCCTGGAACTGCAGGTCCTGGGCGTCGCCGAGCGCCTGGGCGGCCAGCTCAGCCAGCTGCTGGCGCTGCTCCGGGCTGAGCCCCGCCATCAGCCGGTCCATCGCCGCCATCCGGCGGGCCATCTCCTCGAGCAGGTCGTCGAGGGTCTCCGGGTCGCCGGGGATCATGTCGGCGTAGCGGGACTTGAGGTCCTCGAAGTCGGCCTGGACGTCTTCGCCCTGCTCGGCGCGGGCGACCAACCCGTTGATCTCGGCGATCATGTCGCGCATCCGCGCGAGGTCCTCGGGGTTCGTCGCGTCGATCGCGTCGGCGAGCTGACCGAAGGTGGCCTGGGCGACGTCGCCGCGGAGCTCGTCGACGAGCTGGTCGAACGCCTGCTGGGCCCCGGCGTCGTGGAAGGCGTAGTCCCGCAGGGCCGCGAACCGCCCCGCCGGGTCCGTCGGCATCCGGTCGAGCTGGGCGGTGCGGTCGGCCGCGTCGAGCTCGTCGTCGGAGAACTGCAGGGCGGTGCGCTCGAGCTCGACGATCTCGTCGAGCTGCTCGGCGACCCGCTGGAGGGGACCCTCCAGCCCCATCCGGTCGAGCTCGTCCTGGCGGGCCTGGCGCAGGCGCTCGGCGAGCGCGTCGAGGCCCTCGACCCGCCCGTCGATCCCACGGCGCAGCAGGTCCTCGATCGCGTCGTCGGGGTCGACGCCGTCGAGCAGGTCGTCGGCGATCTCGGCGAGGACCTCGTCGGGCGACAGGTCGTTGCCCCACGGGTCCTGGGTGCCGCTCCAGCGGCCGTAGCGGATCGCGCTCATGTCGCCCTCCTAGCCCTGGGTGTAGGTGTACCCGTCGTCGGACTCGGTGCGGTCGAGGCGGCGGGACAGGTGCAGCCCCTCCAGGCACAGCTCGATCGCGGCGGCGGCCATGGACGGGTTCTCCTCGACCTCGAGGCCCGCGAGGACCCCTGCCAGGCCGGGGATGCGGTCCATCTGGCCCATCAGCTCATGCCCGCTCATCAGGTCGCCGGTCGTCACCTCGAGACCGGTCTCGAAGGAGTCGAGCAGCCCGGCGACGTCCGCGCCGCGGACCCGACGCCGGAACACCTCGAGGATCGAGCGCTTCATCAGCCGGGTCATGACCTCGACCTCGCGACCCTCCTCGAAGGACTCGAACTCGATCTTCCCCATGGACGCGGCGATCACCGCCGGCAGGTCGCTCGGCCGCGCGACGGCGGTGTCCTCGCCGGTCCGCACCGCCCGGCGGACCGCGGACGCCGCGATGGTCTCGTAGTTCCCGGTCGAGAAGCGGACGCTGACCCCGGAGCGCTGGTTGACCTCGCCGGCGCTGCGGAGGGACCGCGTGAAGGCGGCCAGGACCTCGGCCATGAAGCGCGGGACGACGACGGTCGGCAGCCCCTCCCCCGACGGGATCAGCGCCTCGGCCGTCATCACGTCGACCTCGTGGTCGACGTCGAGGGGGTAGTGGGTGCGGATCTCCGACCCGAAGCGGTCCTTCAGCGGGGTGATGATGCGCCCGCGGTTCGTGTAGTCCTCGGGGTTCGCGGTGGTGACCACCAGCAGGTCGAGGGGGAGGCGCAGGCTGTACCCGCGGATCTGGACGTCCCGCTCCTCCATCACGTTCAGCAGCGCGACCTGGATCCGCTCGGCCAGGTCCGGCAGCTCGTTGATCGCGATGATCCCCCGGTTGTGCCGCGGGATCAGGCCGAAGTGGATCGTCTCGGCGTCCCCGAGGTAGCGCCCCTCGGCGACCTTGATCGGGTCGACGTCGCCGACCAGGTCGGCGACGGCGATGTCGGGCGTCGCGAGCTTCTCCGCGTACCGCTGGTCCCGCGGCACCCACTCGATCGGGGTGGCGTCACCCATCTCGTCCACGAGGCGGCGGGCCGCCGGGGTGAAGGGGTGGTAGGGGTGGTCGTTGACCTCGCTGCCGGCGACGACGGGGATCTCCGGGTCGAGGAGTTCGGTCAGCGAGCGGACGATGCGGCTCTTCGCCTGCCCGCGCTCGCCCAGCAGGATCAGGTCGTGGCCGGCGAGCAGCGCCGTCTCGAGCGCGGGAAGGACCGTCTGGTCGAAGCCGACCAGCCCCTCGACCAGCGGTCGGCCCTCGCGGAGCCGGGCGGCGGCGTTGGCCGCGACCTCCTGCTTGACGCTCCGGTCGGGGTACCCCGCGGCGCGGAGCGCGCCGAGCGTCACCGGACGATCGTCACCGGACCAGTCAGCCATCGCGGCCTCCTCGCGTGCTCGGGCGGCAGACAGTAGTCGCGGGGGTTGGGCGGCGCAGGTGCCGCGAGGGCCTCCGAGGTGACCAGATCGACCCACGTCGACCGGACGATTCCGTCGTGCCTCCACGCTCTGGCGGGGCGCGCCTGTGACACTGCCCGTCCGATGCCGGACCGACCACGCGGCAGACGCCGCGACGCCACCCCGGGGACCACCCCGGCGTCCGCCGCCGTGTTCCCCTTCCCGGACCAGCCGGGCAGCACACCTCCGCGGGGCAGCGGGGTCCGACCCGCCCCCGACGTCGAGGCCGACCCGGACCTGCTGCTGCGCATCCCCGTCGACACCCCGGACTGGGCGGAGGGGCTGCCGCCGGTCCCCGACGGCTGCCGGGTGACCGCGGTGTTCTCCCACGCCGACGTGGCCGCCGAGCACGGCGACGCGCTGGCGCTCCTCGGCTACGAGCTCGTCGGCGTCCTCGGCGTGGCCGACACGCCGACGGTGGACCTGCTGATCTCCCGGGCCGCGTGCGACCGGTGGCCGCTGTGGCGCGACCAGCTGCTCGCCAGCGGCGGGCGGGTCTGGGACCTCGGCTTCGGGCCGGTCGCCGCGATGCTCGGCCCGGCGGTCGCCGTCCACCACCGGACGCTCGCGGGCTGACGGGCCGGGGGTTGCCCCGGGGCAGGCTGGCGGGGTGCGCATCGCCTCTGTCAACCTCCTCCACGGCGTCGACGTCCGGCGGCTGTCCCGCGACCGGACCCGCCTGGACGCGGGCGACGTCGACCTCGACGCGGTGGCGGCGTGGATCGCTGAGCTGGACGCCGACGTGGTGGCGCTGCAGGAGGTCGACTGCCGCCTGGAGCGCTCCGGCCGCGTCGACCAGGTCGCCTGGCGGGCCGAGCGGCTCGGCCTGGAGGGGGTCTTCGGACCCGCGCTGGTCGGCAACCCCGACGTGGCCTGGACCGAGGTGCCGGCGACCTCGGTACCCGGGGAGGGGCTGGGCCCCGCCACCGCGGGGTACGGCGTCGGGCTGCTGTCGCGGGTCGGCCTGACCGACGTCCTGCGCACGCGCCTGCCGGGTGGCGGGCCCGGGCGGCGCTCGCCGGACGCCAGCCCCACCCGGCCGGGCCCCGACGGCGAGCCGCGGGTGGCGCTGTCGGCGACGGTCGGCGACGGCGTCAGGGTGACGACGACCCACCTCTCCTACCTGCCGTGGCGGGCGGTGTCCCAGCTCGGGCACGCGCTGGCCGCAGCCGGCGGGCACCGGGGGCCGGCGGTGCTGATCGGCGACCTCAACCTGCCGCTGTGGGCCGGCCGCGTCGCCGTGCGGACCAGGGGGCTGGCCTGGCCGTGGCCCTCGGGAGGGCCCTGGGCGGACGGCCGCGCCGGCGGGTGGCGCCACCGCCCCGGCCTGGCGACCTACCCCTCGTGGAGCCCACGGCTGCAGCTCGACCAGGCCTACGTGCGCGGCGTCGCGGCTACGGCGGCGACGGTCGGTCCGGCCGGTCCGAGCGACCACCTCCCCCTCGTCGTCGACCTGCAGCCCGGCAGCGCTTGACGGCAGCCCGACCCGCGACCTACCGTTCACGCAGCGAACAGCAGTTCGCTGTGCGAACGAGGAAGGGGAGCCGGCGATGTCTGAGACCATCGATCTGTTCATCGGGGGGCGGGCGGTGCCCGCCTCCGGCGGCGGGACGTTCGAGCGGCGCAACCCGATCAACGGCGACGTGGCCACGGTCGCGGCCGCCGCCACGCCGGATGACGCCCGCGCGGCGGTGGAGGCCGCGCAGGCGGCCTTCGGCGAGTGGTCCGCCCGTCCGCCGGGTGAGCGGCGGGCCCTGCTGCTGGCCGCCGCGGACGTCCTCGAGGGGAAGGCCGAGGCGTTCACCGCCGCCGTCACCGCCGAGACCGGGTCGCCGGACCACTGGGGCATGTTCAACCTCGGTCTCGCCGCCGGGATGCTCCGCGAGGCGGCATCGCTGACCACCCAGGTCACCGGCGAGGTCATCCCCTCGAACGTGCCGGGCAGCGTGGCGATGGCCGTCCGCCAGCCCGCGGGCGTCGTCGTCGGCATGGCGCCGTGGAACGCCCCGATCATCCTCGGGGTGCGGGCCCTCGCGACCCCCCTGGCCGTCGGCAACACCGTCGTGTTCAAGGGCTCGGAGAAGTGCCCCCTGACGCACCGGCTGATCGTCGACGCGCTGCACGAGGCCGGCCTCGGCGACGGCGTCGTCAACTACATCAGCCACGACGCCGCTGACGCCCCGGCCGTGGTCGAGGCGATGATCGCCCACCCCGCCACCCGTCGGGTGAACTTCACCGGGTCCACCGCGGTGGGCCGCGAGATCGGCAAGCTGTGCGGCGAGCACCTCAAGCCCGTCGTACTCGAGCTGGGAGGCAAGGCACCCCTCGTGATCCTGGACGACGCCGACGTGGACGCCGCCGTGGACGCCGCCGCGTTCGGCGCGTTCGCCAACGCCGGGCAGATCTGCATGTCGACCGAGCGGATCATCGTCGACTCGACGATCGCCGACGAGTTCGTGGAGAAGCTGTCCGCCAAGGCGGCGGGCCTGCCCTTCGGCGACCCGTCAGAGGGGCCGGTGGTGCTCGGCAGCGTGATCGACGCCGAGACCGTCGAGCGGTGCAACGCCCTGATCGACGACGCGCTCGCGAAGGGGGCGACTCTGGTCTGCGGCGGGAAGGCCGAGGACACGCTGATGGGCCCGACCCTGATCGACGGGGTCACCCCCGAGATGGACATCTGGCACCAGGAGTCCTTCGGCCCCGTCAAGCCGATCACCCGGGTCAGCGGCGTCGACGAGGCCGTCGAGCACGCGAACGACACCATCTACGGCCTGTCGGCGGCGGTGTTCGGCGGCGACGCGGCACGAGCGCTCGACGTGGCCCACCGCATCGAGTCGGGGATCTGCCACGTGAACGGCCCCACGGTGCACGACGAGGCGCAGATGCCCTTCGGCGGCGTGAAGGCCAGCGGCTGGGGCCGCTTCGGCGGCACCGCGGGGGTGCACGAGTTCACCGACCTCCGCTGGATGACGGTCCAGACCGGCCCGCGCCACTACCCGTTCTAGGGCCGGCCCGATGCCCGACGACCCCCCCCCCGCGTCGGCCGACGACCGGTACGCGGCCGGCATGGCGGTGCGCCGACGCGTCCTCGGCGACGCGCACGTCGACCGGTCGACCGCCGCCGCGACCGACCTCGACCGTGATTTCCAGCGCTGGATCACCGAGGTGGTGTGGGGGTCGGTGTGGACCCGCGACACCTTCGACGACCGCACGCGCAGCCTGGTCACGATCGCGATCCTCGCCGCGCTGGGCCGCGAGGAGCTCGACCTGCACCTGCGGGCTTCGCGCAACACCGGGGTGAAGCCGGAGGAGGTGGCCGAGGTCATGCTCCACGTCGGCGCGTACGCCGGCGTGCCGGCAGCGAACCACGCCCTGTCGCGGGCCAAGGCGATCCTCGGCGACGCCCACCAGGAGGGAGACGCAGATGGTTGAGATCATCCACTCCGGCCCCAAGGCCTACGACGACCACCCGCCGTTCCGGTACCCCGACTACAAGTCGACGGTGCTGCGCAGCCCGGACCGGGACATGGTCCGCATCGTCCAGAGCCTGTCCGAGGCCACCGGGCCGGGACCGGCCTGGGCGGAGCTGAGCGACGACGACGCCGACCTCACCACGAACGCGGGCACCGGCGGCGAGGCGATCGGCGCCCGGACGATCGTCACCGGGCGGGTGCTGGACGAGCGCGGCACCCCGGTCCCCGGCACGCTGGTGGAGGTGTGGCAGGCCAACGCGAGCGGCCGCTACGCCCACTGGCGGGAGGTGGACTTCCCGGCGCCGCTCGACCCGAACTTCCTCGGCGTCGGGCAGTGCCGCACGGACGCCGACGGTGTCTACCGGTTCACGACCGTGCGGCCGGGCCCCTACCCCTGGGGCAACCACCCGAACGCGTGGCGGCCCGCGCACATCCACTTCTCGCTGATGGGGCCGTCCCTCGGCAGCCGGCTGGTGACCCAGATGTACTTCCCCGACGACCCGCTGCTCGACCTCGACCCGATCTTCCAGGCCGTGCCCGCCCACGCCCGCGACCGGCTGATCGCCACCTACGACCACGAGGTCACCACCGAGAACTGGGCGACGGGGTGGCGCTGGGACATCGTGCTGCGCGGGGTGCAGGCGACGCCGATGGAGTCCGAGGAGGCGGCATGAGGACACCACTGGACCGCAATGCCGCCTCGGGGGGTTCGAAAGGGGGGGCCTGCCCCCCCTTGGGAGGTGAGGCGGCATGAGGACGCCCACGCCAGCGCTGCAGACCCCCTCCCAGACCGTCGGGCCGTACTTCTCGATGATACTCGCGCGGACCGACGAGGAGGCGACCCTCGCCGGACCGGACGTGCCGGGCCAGCGCATCCGCGTCACCGGGCGCATGCTCGACGGACGGGGTGGCCACGTCGAGGACGGCCTGCTCGAGGTGTGGCAGGCCAACGCCGCGGGGCGCTACCGCCACCCCGTCGACGACCGCGACGACATCCCCCTCGACCCGGGCTTCACGGGCTTCGGACGGGTCAAGACGGCCTTCGAGGACGGGTCCTGGGTGCTGCATACCGTCAAGCCCGGTCCGGTCCCCCACCCCGACGGCGGATCGCAGGCGCCGCACCTCAACGTCATCGTCCAGGCGCGCGGCATCCTCACCCCCTCGTTCACGCGCATCTACTTCTCCGACGAGGAGGCGGCGAACGCCGCCGACGTGGTCCTGCAGGCCGTCGACGCCGATCGCCGGCACACCCTGATCGCCCGGCGCGGCGACGACGACGGCGACGTCGCCACCTACGCCATCGACATCCGCATGCAGGGTGACGACGAGACCGTGTTCCTGGACTGGTGATCCGTGGCTGAGCTGACGTCGCTCCACGACGCGATCGCGGCGACCGTGCACGACGGCGACACCGTCGCCCTCGAGGGGTTCACCCACCTGATCCCCTTCGCCGCCGCCCACGAGATCATCCGCCAGGGCCGCACCGACCTGACGCTGATCCGCATGACCCCCGACCTGGTCTACGACCAGATGATCGGCATGGGCTGCGCCTCCCGGCTGGTGTTCTCCTGGGGCGGCAACCCGGGCGTGGGGTCCCTCCGCCGGTTCCGCGACGCCGTCGAGCACGGCTGGCCGCGGCCCCTCGAGGTCGTCGAGCACGCCCACGCGGCCATGGCGAGCGCCTGGGAGGCGGGGGCCGCCGGCCTGCCCTTCGCGGCGCTGCGGGCCTACCAGGGCACGACGCTCGCGGACGTGAACCCCGACATCCGCACCGTGACCTGCCCCTTCACCGGCGAGGAGCTGGCCGCCGTGCCCTCGCTGCGGCCCGACGTCGGCATCGTCCACGCCCAGCGGGCCGACCGCCAGGGCAACGTGCTGATCGAGGGGATCATCGGCGTCCAGAAGGAGGTGGTGCTCGCGTCGACCCGGTCGGTCGTGACCGTCGAGGAGGTCGTCGACGACCTCGACGTGCCGAGCATGAACGCCTGCGTGCTGCCCGGCTGGGCGATCGACCACGTCGTCGAGGCCCCGCGCGGCGCCCACCCCTCCTACGCCCACGGCTACTACGACCGGGACAACGCCTTCTACGTGGCGTGGGACGACATCGCGTCCGACCGGGACACCTTCACCGCCTGGATGGAGGCGCACGTCCTGGGCGCGGATGCCGGGAGCCGGGCATGAGCGGCTGGACCCCGACGGAGATGATGACCATCGCGGCGTCGCGGGCGCTGTCGGACGACGACGTGTGCTTCGTCGGGATCGGCGCCCCGTCGGCGGCCTGCAACCTGGCGCGGTTGACCCGTTGCCCCGACATCACCCTGATCTACGAGTCCGGGACCCTCGGCACCCGCCCCGACGTGCTGCCGCTCTCGATCGGCGACGGCGAGCTGGCCGCCACGGCCCTCGCGACCGTCTCGGTGCCGGAGATGTTCCGCTACTGGCTGCAGGGCGGGCGGATCACCGTCGGCTTCCTCGGCGCCGCCCAGCTGGACCGGTACGGCAACATCAACACGACCGTGATCGGCGACCACGCCGACCCGGCGGTGCGGCTGCCGGGCGCGGGCGGCGCGCCGGAGATCGCCTCGCAGTGCCAGGAGGTCTTCATCACCGTGAAGCACTCCCCCCGGGCCCTGGTCGAGACCGTGGACTTCATCACGTCCCTCGGGTTCGGACCGACCGGCACCGAGCGGGCGGCCCTCGGGATCACCACCGCCGGCCCGACGCTGCTGGTCACCGACCTGTGCACGATGCGGCCCGAGGCGGGCACGAACGAGCTGGTCGTCGACGGGCTCCACCCCGGCGTGGCCCGCGAGGACGTGGTTGAGGCGACCGGCTGGGCGGTCCGGTTCGCCGACGAGGTGGGCGAGACCCCGCCCCCGACGGACACCGAGCTCGAGGTGCTGCGCGAGCTGCACCGCCGGACCGACGAGGCGCACGCGGGCACATGACCCTCCCGACCATCGACCCGGGCTTCAGCACCGACGTGATGACCGCGCTCTTCGGCGCCGGGACGCGGGTGGCGATGATGTGCCGGGTGGAGGCGGCGCTCGCCCGGGCGTCCGCGGACGTCGGGATCCTCGGCGACGACGTCGCGGGTCGGATCGCGACCGCGTGCGGCGAGGGCGTCGAGGACCCCGAGGCCGTCCTCGTGGAGGGGTGGGTCGCCGGGACGCCCGTCCTGCCGCTCCTCGACCGGCTGCGGGACCGGTTGGACGACGAGGCCGCCCGTTGGCTGCACCACGGCGCGACCACCCAGGACGTCGTCGACACCGGCCTGGTGCTCCAGGTCAGCGACGCCCTCGAGGTGCTCGGCGACGACCTCGCGGCCCTCGTGGGTCGCCTGCGGGACCTGGCGGTCGCGCAGCGGACGACGCCCACCACGGGGTGGACGTTCCTGCAGCCGGCGGTGCCGACGACGGTCGGCCGACGGGTCGCCGGCTGGCTCGCGCCGGTCGTCGAGGCCCTCGCGGCCGTGCGCGCGGCCCGGCGTGGGCTGCGCGTCCAGCTGGGCGGCCCGACCGGGACGCTCGACGTCCTCGGCGAGGACGGTCCCGCGGTGCACGACCGCATGGCGGAGCTGCTGGGCCTGGTCGCCCCCCCGGCGCCGTGGCACGCCGACCGCTCACCGGTCCACGACGTGGTCGCCGTCCTCAGCCGCCTGACCCGGACGGTCGCCACGATCGGCACCGACCTGGCCCTGCTGGCCCGTGACGGCACCGCGCGGATGCGCGCGGGCGGCTCGTCGTCCATGCCGGACAAGCGGAACCCGATCGACGCGATCCGGGCGGTCGCCGCGGCCGAGGCCTGCGCGGGGGGGGCGGCGACCGTGCTGCACGGCCGCGCGATCGAGCTCGAGCGCGGCGTGGGGGGCTGGCACGCCGAGACCTTCGCGGTGCCACTGGTCGTCCAGACCGCCGGGGCGGCGGTGGAGGCGCTGAGCGCGGCCGTGGCGAGCCTCGAGCTGGACGGGGACCTACCGGACGCCGACGTCGCCCCCGGGGCGGTGGCCTTCACCGACCGCGTGGTGGCCGCCTGCGACGCCGCGCTGGGCGGGTCGGCAGGGGGCGGCTCGACGGCGGGCGCGGAGGAGCCGGCCCGATGATCACCGCGTGGCGTGACGACGGGCCGGCGGACGCCCCGCCGATCGTCCTGTTGCACTCCCTCGGCTCGGACACCTCGATGTGGCAGCCGCAGGTCGACGCGCTCGCGGACCGGTTCCGCCTGATCCGCCTGGACACCCGCGGGCACGGGCGGGCTCCCTCCCCCGACGGGCCGTACGCCCTCGCCGACCTGGGTGGCGACGTCATCGACGTCCTCGACCACCTCGGGCTGGACACCGTGCACCTGTGCGGGCTGTCGCTGGGCGGGCTGACCGCGCTGTGGGTGGCGCTCCACCACCCCGACCGGCTGCGGACGCTGACCGCGGCGAACACCGCCGCGCGGGTCGGGTCGGCGGAGGGGTGGGCGGCACGCATCGACGCGGTCCGCACCCACGGGCTGGCGGGCATCCGCGACGACGTGCTCGAACGGTTCTTCGCCGCCGGCTTCGACGTGGCGCAGCCCGTGGCCTTCGCGGATGCCCAGCGGGCGTTCACGACCGCGGACGGCGAGGGGTACGCGGCCTGCTGCGCCGCCCTCGGCGACGCCGACCTGCGCGACGAGGTGCAGCGGATCGCGGTGCCGACCCTGGTCGTCGGCGGGGTGCTCGACGTCGCCACCCCGCCGTCGGACGCGGAGTGGCTGGCCGCGCGCATCCCCGGCGCCGAGCTGGTCGTCCTCGACGACGCCGCGCACCTGTCGAACCTCGACCAGCCGGCGGCGTTCACCGCCGCCCTCGCACAGCACGTGGAGGGCGGCGGCTGAACCGTCGGCGTCCGTCCGCTACTCGGGCTGGTAGGGCTCGAGGGGCTCGGGGACCAACAGCACCTCGGGGTACCAGCCAGCACCCTCGTTGATGCCCTCCGGCGGCTCCATCTCGCGGATGATCGCGAACGCCGGCTGGGACTCCGCCAGCGCACCCCACTCCGTCCAGGACATCGTGTGGGAGTAGCCCGGCAGGTCGAAGGAGCCCGCGTGCAGGTACTCAGCCACCGCGACCGGGTCT